>CAMJWL010000035.1 GCA_946409405.1 uncultured Bacteroidales bacterium | reverse complement strand
GTCGCGGAAGTCGCGGATGGCGTCGTGGATTTTGCCGAGGGTGTTGCCGCCGTTGTTGACGTAATGGGAGAAGATGATTTCGTTGTTGTCGCCCATTATGACCACCTTGCTCGTTGTGCTGCCCGAATCGATGCCAAGGTAGAGGTTTTTGCCGTTATAATCCTTGATGTCAATGCGTTGCGGGTTCACGATGTTGCGGTCGGCGAGCCATTGACGGTACTCATTATCATCCTTAAATAAAGGTGTAAGACGGTCTTTACGCTCGGTGGCGGCGTTTTGGTTGTCTTGGAAAGTCTTAATCAATGCCGACAGGCTGTGCGTAGCCTCGCCCTCCGATTCCATCGCCGCACCCTGCGCCGGAAAAAATTCCGAAAATTCGGGCATTATCATCTTGTCGGCGTTGATGTGCATCGCGTCGAGCATTTTTTGGCGGAGTTGCGGCATAAAGGTCAACGGACCGCCAATGAACATCACTTGCGGCAACACGTCGTAGCCGCGTGAAAGTGTGTTGAGGCTTTGTATTGCGACGGCGTGGAATATCGACGAGGCGATGTCCGCCTTTGGCACTTTGCGGGCGAGGAGGTTTTGGATGTCGGTCTTGGCAAATACGCCGCAACGCGACGCTATCGGGTAATGGTTTTTGGATTGCGCGGCGAGTGCGTCCATATCCTCGATTTTGGTTTCGAGGAGTGTAGCCATCTGTTCGATGAACGCGCCCGTGCCGCCGGCGCAGTTGCCGTTCATACGGATGTCGGGACTCTTGCCCTCGTTGAAAAAAATCATTTTGGTGTCCTCGCCACCAATGTCTATGAGAGTTTTTACTTGTGGATAACGCCTTGAAACAACGGTAGTTGCGGCGATTACTTCTTGTACAAATTTAATATTGTGTCTTTCGCTGATACCCATACCGGCAGTGCCCGTGATTGCGCACGACACCTGCACGTCGCCAAGCGACTGCATCGCCGCCTTGATGGTGTCGATGAGCGTCCGGTAGATGAAGGTGTTGTGTTTTCCGTATCTGTGGAACACTATTCGCCCCTCCGCGTCAAAAACCACCGCCTTAGCGGTAGTGGAGCCAATGTCGATTCCAAGCCGGTATGTAAGTTGTTGCGGTTGTGCCATTTTGATTTTGTCGCAAATTTTTTCGGGTGCAAAGATAATCAAAATTGCGCAAATGGTGAAATTTTATTTTGTTCCGTTTTTTTGTGCCGGATTTTGTTAGTTTTCTACCGATAACAATACCAATACCACAGCCCGGCGACCCACGCCACCAATGCCGCGTAGGTGATCCAATAGTAGGCGACTTTGCGGTTTTTGTGGCGGATGATGTACATTGCGGGCAGCATCAGGAATACGCCGCCAATCCATTCAAAGGTGTGTAGTGTGCGCTCCTTGATGCGCCATTTTTCGTGCGTAGCCTTGTACTTGTCGGTGCATAGGAATATGACGCCAACGATGCCGATGGCAAGAAGATAAAGTGCTAAATATTGAAGTGCCATGATGTAGTGTTATTTATTGAACTCGCCCAAAATTTCCTTGAACTCCTGCGGGATTATCGACAAAATTTTATCGACAATTGTCTGCGGAATCTCCTTGTAGAACGCCTCCGCGATGCCTCCGGTGATGCAGACGAGGGTGTCGGTGTCGCCGCCAATAGAAACTCCGAGCCTTATAGCGTTCTCAAAGTCGGTGCTTTCCAAGAAGGCAATCATCGCCTCGGGTACTGTGCCTTGGCACGAACCGTCAAAATGATAGTTTGGGCGGATTTCGTCGCAGGTGCGGCTGAGGTTGTAGCCAAAATTTTTTTCGATGTAGTCTTTGATTTCCTTTTTTGTCTTGCCGGTGCGGGCGAGGAAA
Source organism: uncultured Bacteroidales bacterium (assembly GCA_946409405.1). Lineage (GTDB taxonomy): Bacteria > Bacteroidota > Bacteroidia > Bacteroidales > UBA3824 > UBA3824. The sequence continues at coordinate 21,032 of CAMJWL010000035.1, read as the reverse complement.
ATTGCCGCTGCCGTTGCCTGTGCGCCTTTGATGCCTTCGGGATGGTTGTGGGTGATTTCGGCGGAGCGTTTGGCTATTTTCAAAGTTTCCTCCAATGTATCGAACGCCCAACCCACGGCAGAGACGCGCATCGCAGAGCCGTTGCCCCAAGAATTGTAGGGGCGGCGACCAAATTTCAAACTGCCATCTGTATTCTTGTCGCGATAGACATTGAGATGTTCTGGGCGGAACAGCCATGTCGCATATCCGTCGCCATATCCGCCCATCGGATTCGGGTAGCGTTTGCCAAAGTCCACAAGACATTCCTCCAATTTTTCCATAGTATGTGCCTTGTCGGTAACGAGCCATTTTGCCACGGCAACCGTTACAATAGAATCGTCGGTAAATTCGCAGCGCGGGTCAAAGAGTTCAAAATCAACTGATTTGTGATTGCAGAACTCGTAGATGGAACCTACTGTATCGCCTATAATTGCGCCTAATATCATGGTATGATGTGTTTAAATTGAAAAAAACGGACTCCCCTTTTTTATCGGAGCGTCCGTCTTTCGTAGTTGCGTAGAAATGAATGTCTTGTTTTCGTTTTAGAATGAGCCGCCGTTTTCTACTGGCTTATCGACGATATATACCGTGAAACAGCCTTTCACTTTTTCTGGTCCGCCTTCTGGCACAACGGCTTTTTTCTTCATCTCGATGAGTGTGCCCCATTCGTCATATACAGGCTCCTCTTGGTAATCCATGTGTTCTTTGATGTCGATCATGAAAGTGAGTCTTGTGGCGTTCTGCGACGTGAAATCGAAGTATGGATGCACGAGTTTGTTGGTCTTGGGGTCAGAGTAGTCCTGAAGGCAGGTAGTACCTTTTTTGGCTTCTCCATCGTCTATTTTGCCAGGAAGATCGTAAAGCACGTTGCCTTCGCCTTCTACTATCTTCACCTGTACTTCGTTGTTGAATACCGGCGATGCGTAGAATTGCACCCTGTACTCCACGTTGGCTGCAACCTCGAGCACAAATTTGTATTTGCTGCCCGAATAGCAGGTGGCGCTTTTGGATGCTTGATTGTATCTGTATGACGGTGCCGGTGTGCGCGCACTGAAGAAGTCGGCACAGTTCTGGGCTTGCGCGGCGACGGGCATCATTGCCGCCACTGCGAGGCCGAGCAGTATTTTCTTAATCGTTTTCATATTCTGTAAACCTTTTTACGTTTGTTATATTATAGGAAACGGAATAAATCTCGGTTTATTTTGCCGTAAACTATAATAAATGTGAAAATTTAGGCTTATTTATTGTCTGTGAGCACTTGGCGCACTTGCGAAATCCGTGCTTTGAGGAGGTTGAAGTTGTCCTCGTTGATCTGGATTTTCTTGTCCTTGCCGATTACGATGGCATCCTCAGACGACGGCTTGGTTTTGGAGGGACCAGCGTCCACGAGTTGAAGACGTTCGTATGCTTCCTCGATGGGTTTGAGGTCTTTGAGAGTGCTTGCTACGCCGGGCTTGTCGGTGTGCTGGCCGAGGTATTTGAGGAGGCTCGAGAATACATTTTTCTCGTCGGCAACGTGCTGGATGTTGGGGTCTTTCTCAGAGAATTGCTCGATGGAGTTGGTGATGATGTACATGCACTCTACCCAGCCGCCAGCCGAAATCTGTGCGATTGTGGAGTTGCGGTTGTTCTTTTCGAGTTCCTTCTTGATGTCGTAGTAGGTGTCGTTGGCGATTACCTTGAGGGAGTCCTTGTTCTCGATGAACTTGTCGATGCGGGTGGCAAGGGCGTTGGTGAAGATGGATTCGAGTCCAATCTGCGAGGATGCTTCCTTGATGGTCTGCATGTACTTGGCTGCGTCCTTGTACTCGCCAAATGCTGCGGCGTATGCCATGTCTGCCACATAGACGCCGAAGTTGATTTCGCGCATCTTGGTGTCAACGTAGGTTTCCGACTTGCTTGTGGGGTTGAGGAGAGCCGACGAATACTTCATCTTGTCTGCTGAGAATGCGAAGATGTCTTCGGGAGAGGGAAGGAGGTAGAATGTTGTCTGTTCCACTTCTTGGGTGGCCTGAGCGGGTTTGTCGGCGTTGCCGTTGTTTTGAGTTGTGGTGCTGCCGCCGCATGCTTGCAACAGGAGCAATGCAGAAGCCGAAATCGCTGCTGCCGTTGTTTTTGATATTAGTTTCATGGTGTTTTATTGTATTAGTTTTTCTGTTTTCGTATTTAACTATTACTTTCGGGCGCAAAGGTAATGATTTTTTGTTAAATATCACTAAAAAAATCTTCAATTCTTTGTTTTGTCCCAAATTAGTTTTTTCCCAAAGCCGAATCTGTTGTCGGTCAACTTCATGTAATCTGGCTCGATGGCGAGGGTTTCGCCGGGTTTCAGCACCGCGTAGGGGAACCTTTTGATGTAGTTTCTGGTGGCTTCGTGGAGAAGGTCGCCGTCGTAGAATACCGCCGAGCCGGTGATTTGGAGGCCTTGGATTTTGCCGATTTCTTCTGTTTCCAATACAATAGACAAAGCCACACGCGGGTTTTGTTGCAGTTCCTGCGTGTGGCGTGTGTTTTCGTTGGTCTTGACGATGAAGATGTTGCGGTCTTCGTCGTATGAGTAGAAACAGTTGCAACAATACGGCTGACTCCCCGCAGCGGTGGCGAGGGTCAGCACGTGGTGTTGCCTGATGAAGTCTATGAACTTTTGGTCTATCATTGTTAAAGTGTTAGTCGCCGAAGGGTATGCCGGTCTCGTTGAAGTCGGTGCGGATGATGGCAAACTCCGTGCGGCGGTTCAACTGGTGGCAGATTTCCTTGTCCTGATTGTTGGGCAGGGCGTTGATGAACTTCTCGGTGAGTACGTCGCCTTCTTTCAGGAATGGATATTTGGCGGCGGTCTTCGCCGATACGGTTACGGGGTTGCTCTCGCCCATGCCGCGAGATGTGAGGCGGTCGGGGCTGATGCCTTTTGATATAAGGTATTCAACTACTGACTTGGCGCGTTCCTCGGAGAGTTTCATATTGTCATCGTCGGAACCACGGAAGTCGGTGTTGGCACGCAACTCGATGGTAATGTTGTCGTTAACTTCCAGTACTTCGACCAAAACGTCAAGCGAGATTTTTGATTCTTCGCGGAGGTTGGCCTTGTTGAAGTCGTACTCGATGTTTTCGAGTTCTATGACCTGAACGAGCGGCGTGAGAAGGATGGTGGTGTGGAGCGTGGTGTTTTCGGTAAGTCCCTTGGTTGACTCCTTGCTGATGCCTTTGAGGTAGCCCTTGTGGGAGGCAACGAACATGTAGTCGGTGTTTTCGGTGAGTTTGAAGGTAAACTTGCCCGCGCCGTTGCTCTTGCCGGTGAGTTGTGTGCCGTCGGTGCCGGTCATCTGCACTTCTGCGTCGTTGATGGCTACGCCGGTCTCCTCGTTTTTGCAAATGCCCTCGATGGTAACAACGATGGGCGGCAGGAAGAATCCGTAGAGGTCGTCGCCACGGGAGCCTTCGCGGTTGGACGAGAGGAAGCCGCGCTTGCCGTCGCTGTTGAGGTGGAAGCCAAAGTCGTCGCCCTCCGAGTTGAGCGGGTACATGAGGTTGTTGGTGTAACTCTTGCCGTCTTTGGTGAAGTAGCGGAATACGTCGAGGCCGCCCATGCCGCCGCGACCGTTGGACGAGAAGTAGAGTGCGCCCTTGCTGTCAACGAAGGGATATACCTCGTCTTCGGCGGTGTTGACATCCTTGCCGAGGTTTATCGGTGTGCTCCAGGTGTTGGAATTGCCCTCGCGAGTGGCCTTCCAGATGTCCTTGCCGCCCTGTCCGCCGGGAGCGTCAGAGGAGAAGTAGATGGTCCTGCCGTCGGGTGAGAGGGCGGGGTGTCCGAGCGAGATGGTGCTGTCGGCAAAGAGAACCACTTCTTCGGGGTTGCCCCAGAGGTTTTCCTCCAACTTGGAGACGAAGATTCGGCAGCCAAGTTTTTGGTTTTTGAGGTTTTTGCACGATGTGTAGTACATGGTGTTGCCGTCGGCGGTGATGAAGGGCGAGCCTTCGTCAAACGGCGTGTTCACCGCGCCTTGTACCGGCACGGGGACCGACCATTTGCCTTTCTTGTCTTTTTCGGAGACGAAGATGTCGGCGTAGTATGAACCCGAGTTGGCGTTTTTCTCGTCGCCAGTGGCGGATTCGCGGGCTGAAGTGAAGTAGATTGTGGTGGTGTCGGTGCCGAAGCACGAGGCGAAGTCGGCCTCCTTGTCGTTGAGCCAGCGCGCCGGGAACACGATGTGGCGCGTGGGTTTCTTCATCCATTTGAGCGCGTTTTCGCAATCCTGCACGCCTTGTTCGCCCCTCGGATCCTGCGGCGCGAGGTCGTGGTAGGCACTGTATTGCGCCGATGCGTCCTCGTAGTTGCCGCGCATCTTGAGCGCGTCGGCAAGGTAGAGGGTAGCCAACGGGTTGGAATACTTGGCCTGCACCGCCTGACGGTAATACTTCATGGCGTTGCGCGAGTCGCTCAGATGGCGGCTACATTCGCCCAAATAAAAAGCCACCTGCCCTTTTGTGGGGCGGTCTTTCACTTTCGGGAGGTACTTGACGAGCATGTCCCGGCATTTTGTGTACTCGCCGCTGTTGAAGTAGGTGAGCGCGTTGTCCACCTTTTTGTTTTGAGCGTCCGACGGGTTGGCAACCATCGTCGCTGCCAATATAGCGGCCGCTATAAATATACTGCGCATTTTTTTAATTGTTATGAATTCATAATTTATATTCAGAATACGGTACAAATTTTATTCTTTTTTGTGGAATACTCAAATTTTTTTTCTGTTTTTTTCAAAAATTGCCGCTAAAAGGGTGTTTTTTCCAAATTTTTTGCTTATTTCGCATTGTTAATTCATACCAAAAGACATGAAAGTGAGAAAGATTTTGGCTTTTTGGGCGTTGATGCTCGTGGTGGCAACGGCGGCTGCGCAGGTGGATACGAGTTTTATGCTCGACCTCTCCGACATGGCGGGGGCGGGCGACGGCTATATCTATGCCGTAAAAAAATATAACAGGGGCGAACTCAAACTCGGCGACTTAAACAACAAGGATTGGGATTTATCGTCCTTAAAGCCTGATACTTACGATACTGTGCGGTATTACAACAAAAACCGCAGTCGCTACGGCAACCTGTTTCCTAACTCGGATCTTGTGCGTTTTCAGACCAAGAAAAACATGGAGTTTCTTACCATGGACTCCTCCAAGGTGCGTATGCAGGGCATCATCAACGATTATCTCGGATTGAAGGCGGCTGTGGTGTTGGTGTTCCCTACGGACTTGGTGCTGTACAGGTTCCCGATTTACAAGGGACGTTCCACGAGCGACTCCATCAGCAAGAAGTTTGTGTCGAGTTACGGGTTGCAACAGTTTGCCGACTCCGTGCGTATCGACTTGGATATGAGCAATGTATCTGTTTTTGACACGGTGCTTACAATCAAAACTCCCATCGATACTTACACCGCTATCCGCGAGAAGAGCATCGTCTATAAAAAAATTGTTGCCTACAAAAATTCGCATTTGATGGGTTGGCGTCCCGCACCCGAATTTGGGTCGCGCACCAAGTCGATGTATTACCGTTGGTTTGCCAAGAAGGGCGGCATTCCTGTTGTTGAGGTGGAGGCAGACGCATACGGCAACGTGATGTTTGTGCGTTATCAGCATCGTCAGCCGATGGAGGTAACTATCGAAAAAGAGGACGTCAAGTGCAGGGGCGACAAGACGGGCAGCATCACGGTAATTGTTAATGGCGGTACGCCCGACTATACTTACAAATGGTCCAACGGCAAGAAGACCAAGAAGTTGGACAGCCTTACCGCCGGTACATACACCGTTACCGTTACCGACTGCAAGGGCAACACCGACACCAAGACCATCACGATTACCGAACCCGATGCCCGCCTCGATATGCACATCGAGTACAACGACATCCATTGTTACGGCGCAAACGACGCCAACCTCCGCGCAGTGGTCAACGGCGGCACTACTCCTTATTATATAGTGTGGTCAGACGACACCGAAGCCCCCGAACTCACCAACCGTGGCAGCGGCGTTTATGGTTGCATTGTGAGAGATGCCAATAGGTGTTTTGTGTGGGATTCTGTGGAGGTGTTAACCCCAAAAACTCCTCTTACAATGACGCCAAAGGTGGCACATTCTATTTGTTACGACCAGGCGCGTGGCGAGATTGCCTTTGACGTGAACGGCGGCGACGAGCCTTACAAGTTTTGGGTGGACGACCAACCTGTGGAGCGCGTGGTAAAAAACGTCCGTGCAGGCACTTACACGTTGAAGGTGGCTGACAAATGGGGCTGCGAACTTGTCCGCAAGGCGGAGGTCAAGCAACCGTCGTCGCGTCTCGAAGTGGAGGCGAATGTGCATCACGTCAAATGTTCCGGCAGCACCACGGGCAGCATAGAGTTGGAGGTAACGGGCGGCACTCCGGGCTACAATTTTGAGTGGTCCAATGGCGAAAACTCCAAGACGATAACGGGGTTGAAGCCCGGCAATTATTATGTAACGATAACGGATGCCAACAACTGCGGCACAAAACAGACTTACACCGTTACTGCGCCCGCGAGCATCTTGAAGTTTACCGCCGACGTGGTGGATGTTACCTGCAAGGGCGGCAACAATGGTGCAATCACCATAAACGCTATGGGCGGCATTCCTCCTTATAGCATTAGTATCAACAATAAGAACAAACCGCCTGTAAATGAAAATCTTAAAGCGGGTAGTTATAATGTAAAACTCACCGACGACAACGACTGCGCGGTCATCGAAACTGTGGTTGTATCCGAACCCGAAGAGGGCATCACCATCGACATTGCCGCCAAAAATTCGCCGTGCAAGGGTCGCAACATGGGCGCGTTGACGGCGGAAATCAGTAACGGCCGTCCGCCTTACAAGTATTCTTGGAACGACGGCAGCACTTCTCTTGTGCGCGAAAATGTTGCCGCCGGACATTACACCCTGCACGTGAGCGATTCTGAGGGTTGCACGATGGATGGCGAGGCTATTGTTAACGCGCCTGAAAAGGTGCTCGAAATGTCGCTCGAAACTACCGACGCTGCCGCCCATGAATCGGGCGACGCCACTTACAACGTCCGCGCATACGGCGGTGTGCCGCCCTACGTGTATCAGATTACCGACCGCGACGAGATTTGGGAAAAACCCAAGGCTTACGGCATCAAGCCAGGCAAGCACACCGCCACGGTAATCGACAATGCGGGTTGCAAGGTAACAAAGGAGTTTGAGATAAAGGTGAAGAAGAGGAAATAAAAATATTTTTGACGATATTCCAAAAACGTTATATCTTTGCCAAATAAAAAAACACCGATTATGATTGCAGTAACAGAAAAACAAAGGGTGCGTGATTGCGAAACAATAAATACAAGGCTTATAATATGGATTTAATTTTTGCTACAAATAATCAAGGCAAACTCTTAGAGGCTCAGCAAATTGTAAATAGTTGTAAAATCCTCTCGCTTGCCGACATCGACTGCCACGACGATCTCCCCGAGACGCACGAGACCATCAGCGAGAATGCCGAGGAAAAGGCGTTGTACTTGTGGAACAAGTATCACCGCAATTGTTTTTCGGACGATACTGGATTGGAAGTTGACGCGCTCGATGGTGCGCCTGGCGTGTATTCGGCGCGATACGCCGGCCCGCAGAAGAATCCCGCCGACAATATGGCGAAACTCCTCGCCGCGCTCGCTGGCGCAAGCAACCGCCGCGCACGTTTCCATACGGAAGTGGTGTTGGTGCTTGACGGCAAGGTGCATCATTTTGAGGGGTTCGTTAACGGCATAATCACTACGGGAAGGCACGGCGAGGGCGGTTTTGGCTACGACCCGATTTTCCAGCCCGACGGATTTGATGTTACAATGGCGGAGATGTCGGCGGAGGAGAAAAACGGGATTTCGCACAGGGGCATGGCGTTAAGGAAGATGGCGGAATGGATGGCGGTCAATCATAAATAACCCAGTCGAATCGCGGTTGTACAATACAATTGCCTTGTTGTGTACGTGATGGAACCACGGAATAAGACCAAATATTGTGGGCATCTGAGAAAGGTCACCAAGTTGGTGGCCTTTTTCGTCGTTCTTAAAAAGGCCAGCAAGTTGCTGGCTTTTCTCGTCGGTTTGTAAAAGGCCACCAACTTGGTGGCCTTTTGTAACTTCCTCATAATAAAACAGAAACCACTTTTTCATATACTTCACGTTAGAAAATGAAAAGCCTGTTTCTTCCGGGAAAGCATTGCGCATATCGAGTGCAAATTGCTTTACTACGCCCGCACCCCAGCGTGTTTCGGCTTTTAGGGTTACGAGGTCCCGCCCGATGCTCCAATAGAACGAAAGCATCTCGGTGTTGACACGGACTGCCGCTTTGATTTGGCTGTTCTTGAAACGTTGTTTGACGTCAGAGAGCCATTCTATATAATTGTGGTCGGCAATCAGGCCGCTGTTTTTCACAAATTCGGGGTTCATTGTGGTGATGATGTTTGTATGTTTTCGCGTGTAAAGTTACAAAAATATTTTGATGTCGGAAGATTTTGTGTAAAAAATCCAAAAATTTGCTCCTTATAAATATTTTTCCGAAATTATTATTAATTTTGCGGAATTAATAAATACGATAAAATATGCAGGAGAACAACAATATTCAAGGTACGGGTGTCAACAAACTTTTGCTTGCGCTCGTGATTGTGGAGGCGGTGGCGATTATCGCCCTCCTCGTGATGATGAACAATAGGCAGAAGGAGTCGGAAAGGCTTATCAGTCAGATAGAAATAGGCAACATGGAGAAGGACTCGCTCAGCCACGAGATGAGTCTTATGGTGGACAATTACAACCAACTGAAAACCACCAACGACACCATCAACGCCCAACTCGAAGAACAGAAGGCAAAGGTCGTGGAACTTATGGAAAACCTCCGCCGCACCAAGGCGTCCAACCGCGACTCCCTCAAAAAATACAAGGCCGAACTCGAAACCATGCGCTCCATCATGCGCAGTTTCATCGTGCAGATAGACAGTCTCAACACCAAAAACATAATGCTCACCGAAGAAAATACGAGGTTGTCGGGGCAGTTGTCGTCGGTGAAAAACGAAAACCGCAAACTCACCGACGTGAAGGACTCGTTGCAAGGGCGCGTCAAGGAGGCTGAGGCTTTGAAGGCTGTCGGCATGAAACTCACTGCCCTCAACAACCGCGACAACGAGACTACGCGCATCATCAAGACGCAGAAATTCAAGGTGGCGTTTACCATCAACGAAAACGAAATGACCAAGACCGGCGCAAAGGACGTGTATGTGCGCATCGTGAAGCCCGACGGCAAGGTGCTTGTTAACGAAAACACCGGCTACTTCAAGTATCAGGGCAACGAAATTGCATACTCCGGCAAAAAGACCATCAATTACGACGGCAGTGCGCAGGCGGTAATCATATACGCGATTTCGCGCGAGGTGCTGTCTGGCGGCGAATATCAGGCAGACATCTTCTGCGACGGCAGAAAAATCGGCAACGTGTCGGTGAAGATGAATTAGAGAGAGGAAAGATTTAACGAGGAAAGATTTAATGAGGAACGAGGAACAAATCAATAAATCAACAAATTATGTGGAATAAGATAGCGGATTTCATATTACGCAACAAGCGTTACATACTGATAGTTATTGGCGTTATAACGGTCTTCATGGGTTACAACATGAAGAACCTGCACATGAAATATACGTCGGCGTTGTTGCTCAACGAGAAGGATTCGGCGTATGTGCGTTTTTTGGATTTTAAGAAGGCTTTTGGCGAGGACGGCTCTATGATGGTGGTTGGCTTCGAGGACAAGGATTTTGTTACTATCGACAAGTTCAACGACCTCCTCGCGCTCCAAGACAGTCTCAAAACCGTCAACGGCATCAAGGCTGTGCTTTCTTACGCCAACGCGATTACGCTCGCCAAGGACACGGCTGAGAAAAAGTTTTTGATTAACAAAATCTTTGACCCTAAGCCCAATACGCAGGCTGAGTTAGATTCGATGTTTAAGGCAGTGAAAGACTTTTTGTTTTATGAACGCCTTCTCTATACCGACAACAATTGTTACGTGATGGCTCTTACCTGCGACCCGGAGGTGATAAACCACAAGGAGCGCGACGTGATGATTGCCGAGATGGAGGATTACGTAGGGCATTTCACCGCCAAATACGGCATCAAGACGCATATTTCGGGTCTGCCGCACATCAGGAGCAAGACGATGTTTATGGTGAGGGACGAGTTGATTATCTTTGCCATATTGTCGCTGATAATTGTGGCACTGATATTTATGATGTTTTTCAAGAGCGTCAGGACTACGCTTTGGGCGGTGCTTATCGTGATGGTCGGCGTTATTTGGACCATGGCGATAATGGCTCTCCTGGGCTACGAGATGACCATGATGAGCGGCATGTTGCCGCCGTTGTTGATTGTGATTGGCATTCCAAACACCATCTACCTCCTCAACAAGTACCACGTGATGTACCGCGAGTACGGCGACAAGGAAAGGGCGTTGCACGACGTTATCACCAAGGTAGGCAAGGCTACTTTTATGACCAACTTGACTACGGCGGCGGGTTTTGCAACTTTCCTCATCACCGGCAACGCGATGTTGATGGAGTTTGGACTCGTGGCAACCCTCGGCATCATCACGATGTTTTTCCTCTCGGTGCTTATGGTGCCGTCTATTTTCAGTTATGTGAAGGCTCCCACCGAGCATCAGTTGAGGCACCTTGATACCAAGTTTGTTAACAATATTGTTGAAAAGTTTGTTTATTTGGTGGAAAACAAGCGCGGATTGATATTTTGCGCTACTGTGGCTATCGTTGCCATTGCCATTTTCGGCCTGACGCTGATGAAGAACGAGAGTTTCCAAGTGGACGACCTGCCCGAAGACAACGCCATCTATGCCGACCTCAAATATTTTGAGAAGGAGATGGGCGGCATACTTCCGTTGGAGATTAGCATCGACACCAAGAAGAAGAAAGGCCTCCTCGACCTCAAAACTATCAAGAAAATAGAGTCGATTGAGGATTCGTTGCTGTCGTTTAATTGCCTGTCGCACGGCACGTCGCTCGTGGACGCGCTCAAACTCATCAAACGCGCCTATTATAATGGCAACAACGATTTTTACGAACTCCCGATGCAGACCGAGTTTATCACCATCAGCGATTACCTGAAAGGTTCGCAGGGGCAGATGACCGGTGGCAACAACAATATTATGAGCGCGATGGTGGACAGCACTTTCGCCCGCGCCCGCATACAACTCCGCATTGCCGACGTTGGCACAATCCGCATGGTGCGTGTTACCGACAGCATCTCAAACATTGTCCACCATTATTTCCCGCCCGAAAAGGTGCAGAGCGACATCACGGGTACTTCGGTGGTTTTTGCGCTTGGTTCGTTGAAGTTGATAGACAATTTGGTTCAATCGTTGGTTTTGGCGATATTGCTTATCTCGCTGTGTATGATGTGGTTGTTCAAGAGTTGGAAAATGGTTATCATCAGCATCATCCCCAATTTTATTCCGCTGATTGTAACGGCTGCCATTATGGGTTTCTGCGGCATCAGGCTCAAATCGAGTACAATCCTCGTGTTCAACATTGCCTTTGGTATTTCGGTTGACAACGCCATCCACTTGTTCACCAAGTTCCGCCAAGCCATAGAGCATCACAATGGCGACATCCCCAAGTCTGTTGATGAGGCTCTGAGGGAGACAGGCGTGTCTATCATCTATTCGGCAATCATCTTGCTCTGTGGCTTCCTGATGTTCTGCGCGTCGCAGTTTGGCGGCACGATAGCCTTGGGCTTGCTTGTTTCCATAACGCTCTTCGTTGCAATGTTCACCAACTTGCTGTTCCTCCCGTCGCTGTTGCTGACGTTCAGGCTCAGGTTTAAGGGGGCGGAGAAAACAGAGGAGTAATAATCGTTATAAATTTTGAACCATGAAAACATTCCCACAACTCCGCGCCCTCGTAGAGGACGAACTCAAAAATATGACCCTGCCCGCAGAGCCGAGCAATTTTTACGAGCCGATAAGGTACATCCTGTCGCTTGGCGGCAAAAGGTTGCGCCCCGTGTTTGCGCTGATGGCTTGCAACGTTTTTTGCGACGACGTAACAGCCGCCGTGAAGCCCGCCGTTGGCATGGAGATATTCCACAATTTTACGCTCCTGCACGACGACATCATGGACAACTCCAAACTTCGCCGCAAACAGCCCACAGTCAACGCCAAATGGAACGACAACGTGGCAATCCTTTCGGGCGACGGAATGATGTACATCGCCTCGCAGTATGTCTTTGCCGCGCCGGAGAAGGTGCGCAAGGCGATTATGGACTTGTACCACAAGACCGCCATCGAAGTCTGCGAGGGCCAGCAATTTGACATGGATTTTGAGACGAGCGACGATGTTACCCTCGACGATTATATCCGTATGATAACCCTCAAAACCGCCGTCCTTCCCGCCGCGTGTCTCAAAATTGGCGCGTTGATAGGCGGAGCGTCTGAGGATGAGGCCCAGAAACTGTACGACGCTGGCATCAGTTTTGGCATCGCCTTCCAGATGCAGGACGACTATCTTGATATGTACTCCACGCCCGAAGTGCTCGGCAAACCTGTTGGCGGCGATGTCAACGAGTGCAAGAAAACCGTTTTTTACCACAAGATGACGGAGTTGATGCCCAAAGAAAGGGTAGGGGAGTGGCAACAATTCTACGCCAACAAGCAATATTCCTTTGAAGAAAAACTTCAAATCGCCCGCCGTTACTTCGCTGAATACAAGGTGGATGCCGCTGTTCAAAATATCATAGAGGAATACTACGCAAAGGCTTTCAGCATCCTCGACACCATTGCCACAGCCGACCGCATCGCGCCGCTCCGCGAATTTATGGAAAAACTGCGCGTCCGTATTGATTAATAATGAAAATGTAGAGACGTAGCGCGCTACGTCTCTACGGCAAATGAAACAACCACAATGACCATCTTAGGCATAGACCCCGGCACAAATTTTATGGGATACGGCGTTATCGAGTGCAACGGCAGCAAAATCAACTGTCTTGCTATCGGCATCCTCGACATCCATAATGTAAAGGACACTTACCTGAAACTCAAAATGATTTACGACCGTGTGTCGGGTTTGGCGGCGAGTTACAAGCCGGAGGAGTTGTCGATAGAGGCGCAGTTTTACGAAAAAAACGCTCAGTCGATGCTCAAACTCGGTCGCGCTCAGGGAGTTGCGATTGCGGCGGCGGTCAATGCCGGGATGCAGGTATTTGAGTACGAGCCGCGCAAGATAAAACTTGCCATCACTGGCAGCGGTTCCGCGTCCAAGGAACAAGTGGCGCGTATGTTGGCGCAAACCTTGAAAATCAACGAGTTCCCCGACAAATACGACGCCACCGATGCCCTCGCCGCCGCCGTATGTCATCATTACCAAAAACGCCTCCCAATCCAGAAATCCGGCTCAAATTCCTGGGCGGCGTTCATTGCTAACAATCCCGACCGTGTCAAGATTAATTAACATATTATTACTCCTCCTTTTGACAGCCCTCGCCGCCTCTGCGCAGTGGAATCTCCGTCCGTCTTTCCGCACCGTGGAGGCGTGGCACAGGTATGGCGACGGCGTTTTTTGTCGCTGTGCGCACGGCGCGTTCACCATTGACGGCGACGGCGAGATAAACACGCTTACCAAAATGACGGGCTTGTCGTCCGCGTATTTAACAGCCTCCATAGCCGATAGCGAAGGGCGTTTTTGGGCGTTGGGGTATGGCGACGGAAGCATTGATATTTGCGTTAACAACCGCCTGTGGCACATCGAGCCGCCGATACAGACTTCGGGCGAGGTCTGCGATATGTTTTGCGACGGCGACATCATCGTTGCGGCGGCGGGCGAGGTGGTGATGTTTGTTAACACCAAGAAGACCGAACTCTTTGCCTATTGTGCTTTTAATGAGAGTGTGAGGCACGTGGCAATTGCTGATGGCACGGTGTATGCGGCGGTTGGCGGCGAGGTTTTGAGCATAGAAGTTAACGCCCCTAATCTTCAAGATGTGGACGCTTGGCGGAAGGCAAATTATACTTTCCCACAACATTCCGATTATGACGGCGCAACGCCAAAATCAATGCCCGAAGACGACATCGCGGCTTTTGCGGCGGCGGACGGCAGATTGACGGCTGTCAACCGATATTGTTCGCACGTGTCGCGGCAGGGCGTGGAATCGTTCCCGCATCCTGACGGCAAACAGTTTACGGCTGTATTCCATAATCCTTACAATCCACTCCATTTTTTCCTCGGTAGTAGCGACGGCTCAGTGTATGAGTATGTCAATCAGCAACTTAAAGCACGTTATCACAATCAAACAAATGCCCTCGTTGTAAGTATGGACTGCACCTCCGACGGCGACCTTTTTGTACTCTACGCATCCTCCGAAAACCCCGTACAAGTCTTCGACCACAACGGCAACTGGCACACTGCAACTTCCTTTAATTCAATCAAATCTTCATCTCCAAAACAATTGCTTTTTGTTAACGACAACATCGTCCTTGTCAATACCGGCAAACAAGGAATTTTTGCGGTGGATTTGGGCGGCACACCATTGGTTTTTAGCGACGACAAAACGTCTGTTGTACAGGTTGTGAGCGGCGGTGTGCGGGTTGGTACGGAGATTAATGCGATGATGCTCAGCAAGTCGGGCTACTTGTACGCGGGTACAGACAAAGGCGTTGCTTATACCATTACGCCCGAATTGACGGTGGAGGGCGGCGCAAATTTCATCCGCCCAATTATCACCGAGACCAACGACCGCGACGGCAGTTATTCGCAATATTTATTGTCCTCTAAGACAGTTACTTCCATAGCCGAAGATGCCGCCGGACGCAAGTGGATTGCCACGAAGAGTGCGGGCGTTTTTGTAGTAAACGACGATTGCAACGAGGAGATAATGAGGTTCAACGAGCGAAATTCGCCGCTGCCGTCAGACAGTGTTTATAATGTTGCCATCGTCCAAAACACCGGCGAAGTCTTTTTCCATACTCGTTGCGGACTTGCCTCATACATCTCCGACGCTCAGAAATCTGCCGACGACCTCAACAAAATCCTCGTCTATCCCAATCCCGTGCGTCCTGATTATCAGGGAGAAATCCATATTTCGGGTCTCGAATCCGGCTCCGACGTGCGCATCACAGACGTTGCCGGGCACCTGGTGCATAAAGACGTTGCCGAGAGCGGACTCCTCTCGTGGGACGGCAACAATCTCAATGGGCACCGCTGCGCCACGGGTGTTTATCTCGTTTTTGTATATAACAAAGAAACGGGCGACAAGGCTGTGAAGAAGTTGCTGATGGTAAAGTAAAAAAATGTGAAAATTTCTTTTTGGAAGTTTTCGGGATTTTTATTAAATTTGCGGCGTGATATCACATGCACAATTATCATGAACCACACCAATCAACATACCCTTCTCCTTGTTGACGACAACTTCGACAACATCGAACTCCTTGAAGAGATTCTCAAGGCGCAGGGATACAACACTTTGACCGCGTTGACGGGATTCGACGCCATCAGGCTCGCCGTCAACCAACAGCCCGACCTCATACTCCTCGACATCGCGATGCCCGTGATGGACGGCATGGAAGTTTTGGAAGTGCTCAAATCCGACCAAGACACCGCCACGATACCAGTGATGTTCGTTACCGGCATCATGGAAAACGAAAAAATATTACGCGCACTCCAAGACGGCTTGGTGGTGGATTACATATCTAAACCAATAATAGTGAGCGAGTTGCAGGATAAGATAACGGCACATATCGGCGACGCCGCAAAAAAATTATAACAAAAATTTGCAAATTATTCCAAAAAAAACTATTATCTTTGCAGCAAATTTTTAAAATCGCCTTATGGAAAAAAAGAAAGTTTTATACGTGTCCCAGGAGATGGCTCCGTACCTTCCCAAGTCTGACCTCGCGATGATGGGCAGGTATCTGCCGCAGGGCATACAGGAGAAGAAAAGGGAAATACGCACTTTTATGCCGCGATACGGCGTCATCAACGAACGCCGCCACCAACTCCATGAGGTAATCCGGCTTTCGGGCATGAACCTGATAATCGACGACACCGACCACTCCCTCGTAATCAAAGTAGCGTCTATCACCGAGGCGAGGATGCAGGTCTATTTCATTGATAATGAAGACTTCTTCCAGCGCAAGGGCATCGTTACCGACGACAAGGGCAATTATTACCCCGACAACGACGAGAGGGCGATATTCTTTGCCCGTGGAGTGCTGGAGACCGTGAAAAAACTCCGTTGGTCGCCCGATCTGGTGCATTGCCAGGGGTGGATTACGTCGCTCGTGCCGCTGTACCTGAAGCACGGCTTCAAGGAGGACCCGCTGTTCAGCAAGTCGAAGGTGGTGTATTCCATCTACGACGACGCATTCCCCGGCGCGTTCCCGCAGAATTTCGCCAAAAAAATCAAGGTGGCTGGCATCAGCGAGAAGGATCTCGACGTCGTGAAGGACAACCCGACCTTCGAGAATGTTACAAAACTCGCCATCAACATGTCTGACGCGGTGATTAAGGGACACCCTTCCATCAACGCCGAAGTGGAGGCATACGCCAAGGCGAGCGGCAAACCGTTTTTGGACTACCAGTCGCCCGACAATTACATAGACGCCTACTCCGATTTTTACGACACTATTTTCGCGCAGGACGCCCAGGCAGACGACAAGAAGGCGAAGAAATAATCATTTTAGTTTTTGTATTAACAATCAATGAAAGCAAACATTGTTGCAGGCATTGTGTGTGCCGCCGTCATTGCTGCGGCATCAGGATGCGACAATCAGGAAGGTATGGGCGCGGATCTCCTGCCCGCCTCCGATATGGCCAATATCGTGGTGGACACCATCGAGGTAAAGGCTTACACAGAACTCGAAAGCCCTGTCGCAAGTTCCAATATGACCTATATGTTGGTGGGCGAGTTCAAGGACCCAAATTTTGGAAAGACCGAGACATCATTTGCCGCCAAATTCTCCAATTCGTCATACGGCAAATACACTGCGGACGATATATGCGATTCGGTGGTGCTTACGCTGGGGGTTGACACCACGGCTACTTATTATTATGGCGACAGCCTCACCGATATTACTGTGGATGTATTCCGCCTCACCAAGCCGATTAACGACACCATCAGGTATTACAACAATTACGACATCTCCGGCGACTACGACGCAGCCGTCAAAATAGCATCCACCACCTTCAAGCCCCGCGAAATCGACTCGATGGTTACATTCAAGTTTGCGGGCAACGAGCAGACGTTGCTCCAATACGGCAAGGACATCATCCAAAGCACCCTCGACACCACCTTCGACCAAAACATCTGCGGACTTTACTTCAAGGTGAAGTCGGGCAATAGCATCGTCAAATTTTACCGTTCAAGCAACAATACGCAATACATTGTATATCACCATATTCCGGGCAAGGACACTGTGTCGTCGTCCGTTGTGTATTCCATACAATCTACCGACTGCACCTTCAACCTCTCGTCGCACGATTACACTGGCACCAAGTTGGAGAACGTAACTTCATTAGCGTCGGGTGCGCAGGACGATTACCTCTACCTCCAGTCGATGAACGGCACGCGCATCCGCATAGACATCACCGGCATCGACAAGATTAAGTGCGGCACATATTTCTCGCTCCGTGGTGCGCACCTCGTGGCACCGTTGGCAGACAGCGCGTACAGTCAGCAGAAAGACTTCCCCGCCATCGACTATGTGGTCTGCGTGGGTCTCGACAAGAATAACCGCGACAGTTCGTTGTATTTTGACGAGTTTACGCTCAATATGAGTGGTTCCAAGTCTATCAACATTCTCTCGCGAGACGCTACCAACAACTGTTACCGCCTCAATATGACCGGGCGCGTCAACGACCTCCTCGAACGAAAGAAAAACGGTGTGGCTCAGGATTACGACATCTATCTCTATCCAAATTCTCGCACCACCGACTTCAACCGCAGCGTGATTTGCTCGCCGGTCAATAAGCAGACCCCGATGAAACTCATCGTGGAGTATGCCAATTATGATATGTAGATAATTTTAAAATAAATTGCAACTATGTGTGGCATTGTAGGATATGTAGGATTCAGGGATGCTTACCCGATTATCATTAACGGCCTCCGTCGGCTCGAATACCGTGGATATGATTCTGCGGGAGTTGCCATTGTGGACGGCGGCACTCCTTATATTTACAAGGTGAAAGGCAAGGTGTCTGATTTGGTGGATTTTATCGGCGACAAGCCCAAATCCGGTACTATCGGCATCGGACATACCCGTTGGGCCACGCACGGCGCACCAAACGACATCAACGCGCATCCGCAGGTCTCGATGCACGGCAAGTTTGTGGTAGTTCACAACGGCATCATCGAGAATTACTCTTTATTGAAGAAAAAACTCACCTCTCGCGGCTACACTTTCAATTCTGAGACCGACACCGAGGTCTTGGCGGATTTGATAGAATATATTTACGAATTTGGACACGTTTCGGCGGAAGACGCAGTGCGTTTTGCGCTTGCCAAAGTGCGCGGCGCGTATGGCCTTGCGGTATATTGCACCGACGAAACCGACAAACTCATCGCCGCACGGTCGAGCAGTCCGCTCGTCATTGGCATTGGTCAGAAGGAATATTTCATTGCCTCCGACGCTTCTCCTTTTGTGGATTTTACCGACCAGGTTGTTTATTTGGACAATGAGAATCTTGCTGTCGTAAGTCGTGAAGGAATTGTCATCAAGACCATCAAAAATGTGGTCGTAAACGCCGAAATCAAGAAGATTGACTTCGACAGCGACGAGGTGGAGAAGGGCGGATTTGAGCATTTTATGTTGAAAGAGATTTTTGAGCAGCCGAGGTCGGTGATGGACACTTTTCGCGGCCGCATCAGCGAACATCACAATCACCTTACCCTTGGCGGCATAATGTCAATAATGCCCCGCCTGATGAATGCCCGCAGGATTATCATTGTGGGCTGCGGTACGAGTTGGCACGCGGGATTGTTGGGCGAATATCTCTTTGAGGAATATGCGCGCATCCCTGTGGAGGTGGAGTATGCGTCGGAGTTCCGTTACAGAAATCCAATCATCAACTCCGAGGATGTAGTAATTGCTATAAGTCAGTCGGGCGAAACCGCTGATACTCTTGCCGCTATCCAACTCGCAAAAAAATGCGGCGCGTGTGTCATTGGCGTTTGCAACGTGGTGGGCAGCAGCATCAGCCGCGCCACCGACGCGGGCGTATATACTCACGCAGGTCCTGAAATCGGCGTTGCAAGCACCAAGGCTTTTACGGCGCAGGTGGCTGTTTTGGCGATGATTGCGCTCTTTATCGGTCGCAGCAAGTACAATATTTCTGCCGAGCAATACAGCGAACTTGTTGAGGAATTGTATTCAGTACCGTCGATGATTGCCGAAGTGCTCAAAAAGGCTGACAAGATTAAGCACGTCGCCGAATTGTTCCGCGATGCCACTAATTTCCTGTTCCTTGGGCGCGGTTGTTATTATCCCGTGGCACTTGAAGGTGCACTTAAATTGAAGGAGATAAGTTACATTCACGCTGAGGGTTATCCCGCCGCCGAAATCAAACACGGGCCTATTGCTTTGGTTGACGAAAAGATGCCCGTAATCTTCATCGCCTGCAAGGACAAGAGTTATGAGAAGATTGTCTCCAACATTCAGGTCGTGAAGGCTCGTCACGGCGTTGTTATTGCCATTGTCAACGAGGGCGATACTACGGTTGCTGCTATGGCTGATTATGTCCTCGAAGTCCCGAAATGCAACACCGCCGTCGGCGCATTGGTTGCCGTAGTGCCGTTGCAGTTGTTGAGTTATTATATCGCGGTGCTTCGCGGCTGCAATGTTGACCAGCCGAGAAATCTGGCAAAGTCGGTGACGGTGGAGTAGGGGAGAATATCAACAAATCTCCCAATATCCGCCACGTGCAGAGCCAATGCGGCGGATGAGGCCTTCGTCGCGCATATCGGCGATTATACGCTCGCCTTGACGACGCGAGATGCCCAATTTGTCGGCAATCTCCTTGATTGTAAGTTTTTGATTCTTAGATATTAATGCCATAATTTTTTGCTCTGTTTTACCGACATTTTCACCGACATTATTACCGACATCGGATAGTTCTTCGCCTTGTCGCGCCTTCAATGTGTCGTAAATATTTTGCAGCATAAAGTCGATGAAAATTGTGCTGTCGTTGATGGCGCGTGATTTTTCTATGGCGTCGTAATATTCCTGTTGGTGCGAATATACCATATTTTCTACGGGCAGATGCTCAAAGATAGGATTGAGCCTGCCTAATATCAACGACTGCCAAAGCCGCCCCATTCTGCCGTTGCCGTCGCTGAAAGGGTGTATGTACTCAAATTCGTAATGGAACACGCTGCTGCGTATCAATAGATGGTGGTCTGATTTGCGCAGCCATTCAAATAGGTTGCCCATCAATGGCGGCACCATAGTTGGCGGCGGCGCAAGGTGTACGCATTTACTTCCCGCAAAAACTCCTACGCCGCTGCCTCGGTATCGTCCGGCATCGTCTTGGAGCGCGTGCATCATTACGCCGTGGGCTTTGAGGAGGTCTTTCTCTGAAAACGGGTTGAGCGTCGGGTAAAGATTGTAGGTCGCGATTGCGTTTTTCACTTCTTGAATGTCGCGTGGCGGCGCAACGACGTTTTTACCGTTGATGATGTCGGTTACTTGGCTTTCCAACAGACGGTTGCCTTCGATGGCGAGTGAGCCATATACGGTTTTGATACGGTTTGCCTTGCGCAGCCGTAGAGCGTCTTGTTGTTCGAGCCTGATGGCGTAACGTTCTATCTGCGCGGATATTTCGGCTATAAGGTTGATTGCTTTTGCCGATATTGTAAACGGTGGTGTCTCCATAATCAACAATTCTCGTTATTGTTCTGCCGCGTAGTAACCGCCGCTCTTGGTGGCGCCTTGGAAGGTGATTTTGCCTT
>CAMJWL010000034.1 GCA_946409405.1 uncultured Bacteroidales bacterium | reverse complement strand
CATCTATCTGCGTGATAGGACATTCGAGGTTGACAACCGTAAAATCCGCCTGACGAAAATACGGCGCAACGTCGCGAAACAGATGTTCCACGCCGTTGCGCCGTATCACGGGTTTCAACCCACGGTCGAGCAATACGTCGCCGGTAAAAACCACTGTGACGCCGTCGCCGTTTCCATTATTATAACTTGCTGTGTCGCTGCATGATGCGATGAGCGACACGGCAAGTATTGATGTCATTAAAAATCTTAGCATCCCGACGAATAAAGGAAGGTTTCGTCAGACTCTATCTTTGTGCCGTCGAGGAGCAACGGGGCAAACCATGAGGGCTGCGCGGGTGCTTTCTTCTCTTCGAGCATCTTCTGCCACTGTTCGTCGGTGAGGCGGTCGCCCATCGGCCGTACAAATTCGTAATAACTGAATGTGGCACCCGATGTGAGGTAGATGTGTCCGTTGTATTCCACCAACACATATATAATATTAGGTGTGCCGGTGGCTTCGTAGAGGATGCCTTGTTTGTCGCAACCCAGGATGTTGCGCGTGAATACGTCGGCTACAACGGCGATGCTGCGGTCGGCACCTTTCACGAAACTCCACGAATCGACGTACTCCAAGTCGGGGTCGAGTACCGACAGCGTAAACCATTCCATCGTGCTGCCGATGCTGCGGATGGTGAATGCGTGTTCGCCGATTGGCTCGTGGCGGAGTTCCGATTTGGTAACGTCGATGCAGCGGTCGATGTGGCCGATGAACTCGCGGGTTACGTTTTCAAATTTGTTGTCGCTGATGCCAACTTTCTTCATGCCGTTTGCAACGTTGTTGACCGCCTCTTTGAGCGTCTCCCAGAATTTGAGGTTTGGCTCCACAAAGCCTACGGGTTCGGGTGAGGGGAAGTCTTCGCCGCCGCCACATTCCGCGCCCATGGGTTGTTCGGCGTAGAGGATGGCGTCGTGCTTCAACTCCGCCCATGACGCAAGCGCGGTGTTGAGGTTTTTGCACTGCCAAGCCGGTGTCTGCATGAAGCCCGGATATTCTTTTTGGGTGTTTTGCATCACGGTAAGCACCTGTATCCACTTGTTGTAACTCGTTGCGTTCCAATCATTGAAGTTGCCCAGCTCGGATGCCATCTGTTTGCGAGTCTTGGCAAAGTCGCCCCAAGATTTGGCGTTTTTGTCGGTGGAGTCGAGGATGTTGGCGGCAGATTTTACGCCAAACGCCTCAAATACGTCCAATCCCGTGGGGTAGGCGCGGTTTGAGTTTGGCTTTTCGTCGTACATGTTGGCAAGTACAAGGTTGTCAGGTACATAACGCTGCGGCATGAAGTTGAGTTTGTCGGGGTCGGTAACCTCTTCCTTGGGCTTGATGCGGTTGCAGGTCTTAAATTTGTCTGCGATTGCGCCCTGTATCTTGCTGAAATCCTGATTGAGAAGGTCGGAGAGTTTTTTGCCCTGATAATTGTCGCGGATGTGCTGCGCGAGCCATACGATGGACACGTTGTCGGGTTCGCCCATGAAGTAGGTGATGGCGTCGTACATCTTCTCAAAGTCGGCGCGGCATTGGATTTTGTTGTAGAAGTACGCCATCGCTACCGCCTTGGATACGTCGTCGGCGTCGCTCTTCTCCATGCTTGCGGTCTGCAGCCACATCATTGCGCGGAAGTAACGCTTTGCCTTCTCGTTGCGGGTGTAGTGGCCGCGAGGTTTGAAGAGGCTGTAATTGAAGTTGACGCTGGTCTGCAAAAATGGCGAGGGGGCGTCTTTCGCACTGTTGATAAGTTCGATTTCCGAATCTACTGCCGAGGAGAGGCTGCCCGGCACAGATGGCTTTGCCGACGGGTCGAGCAACCGGTAGCCTATCGCAAACAATGCCTGCGTGAAGTCCGCCAGGTCTTTCTCCTTGCCCGACGTTGCCTCCGAGTAGAGCGATTCGGAAGTCATTTGCTTGCAGAGAGTTATGAGTTTGTTGGTGAACACACCGTTTTCGCTGAGTTTCAATGCGTACTCAAAGTACATGTGGAATGCTTGCAGGAAGAGGTCGGTGGTTACGAAGTTGGGTACGCAGTGGTATTCGTTGTCTTCATAGACGTTGAATAGTTGCTCGTACTGTGTAGTCTGGAAGGCGATGTTGTTGGCTGCCAACGCTTTCCACAGTTTTGAGTTCTGGTCGTACATTACCGGGAATTGGTATGCGTTGGCGCAGTTGGCGGGGTTGGCTATTTTTGCGCCGTTTTTGTCGGTGTAGTAGTTGGCGGCGATTTCGGCAAGGCGTTTGTCGATGCGGGATACAAAATCCTGTTCCTCGGCGGTGAGTTGTTCGCTTTTCATCACCGCGTCGTAGTTGGCTGTCCACTTTTCCCAATATTTTTCGTCGAAGTCCTTGTCTAAGCGGTCGTAGCACTTGTCGCTGTACCAGTCGGTGCGGTTGGAGAAGAAGTTGTTGAGGTCAAACTCCTTGAGCCAAAATCCCTTGGTGGCATACACGTATGCCTTCATGAATCTGAGTCGCTGGTACGACATCGATTCCACGGGTTCGGTGAAGTCGATTGTTTGGGAGAGTTTGCCCTTGCCGTTAAAGAACTCTTTGTCTGATACTTTGAGCGGCGGAAGGTTTTTGGCGGCTTCCAGTTGCTGGGTAGTTGTGGCGGCGTTGTTGTCGCCAGTGTTGCCTTGGTTGTTGGCGTTGTTGCCACCTCCGCAGCCGGTCAATAGCGCGACGGCAAGGGAGGGGATTAGGATTCGTTTCATGATATGTGATGTGTTAGTTTTCCATTCGGCAAAAATAATATTATTCTATGAAATCAGCAAAAAAAACTTACAACTTGCAAACCGCTTTTTGTGCAATTTCAACAAGTTCTCTTTGGATGGCAAGCAACAAAAATTCTTGTGCGAAACCATCTTCTACGTTTTTTAACGGACATCCGCCAACAAGTCTCTCCCCGTTAACTGTTATAAAAATACCTGCATGAGATGGCGTTGAGTTTTGCGAACAGTCTTTGACATCGAATGTTACGTCTGTTAGCCTTATATCTCTGATTTCCTTGACGTTAAGAACTGCATAGCCGTACAAAATGCGATTGTTGCGCTGCGGAATCTTTTTTATATCGTCCATCCATGATGGGAATACCATCCGCATTACCGACAGATAATCTTCCGAAATAGATGGTCGCAGTTTGAAGGCTTCGGGCTGCAAAACGCCGTCAACAATCATACGCGGCGAAAATAAGGCACGCGCAACGTTTTCTTTGCTGTCTATCATTTAGATATTTTTTTCATACATTCCACAACTCGTTCTGGCGAAAAAGGCACTGAATTTTCGCCTTTGACATTTCCGTCGGCAATTTCATAATACGAAAAGTCGCTTTTGCCGATGTTGATGCCACTTTTTTTCTTGTTGTACTGAAACAAAAGAGTACCATTGGCGGATGGGAAAATAGACCAATTGGCAAGGTTGTCGTCGTCGCATTGTTTTAATACCGATTTAAAATTTTTTACAGTCTGTGAATTTAATGGTAATGCGCCGTCGCCGTCCCAATTGTATTCATATTCTTGATAATCAGACAGTTTTTCCAGAAGTTTTGTATAAAAAACACCCTTGCTCGGCACCGCCACCAATTCCCTCACCGATGCAATTATCTTGCGCAGGATTGCCTCGCTGTCGAGCCACGGCTTTATCTCGCGGAATAGTTCTTCTTGTAATTGTACTGTCGTTGTCATAACTGTTTTGTTTTATTTTTCTTTCGGCAAAAATACAAAAAAATTGCAATCACCCACTTTTTTTCAAGAAAAAAAATGCCATAATCCCAAAAATCCTCACTGACTTTGCGCATAGTAATAGTAAGGATTGGCGGCAAATCGTTAAAAATCAGATATTAACAGTAAAGACGTTGCCCATCTCAACAATTTAGAAAAAATTAAGAAAAAATAATTAAGATTTTGTATGTTATTTGTTATATTTGGGGCAAAATAGCAATAGCATGATTACCCTCGACAGAAACACGGCAAAAGGCAGGATGAACGTGATGCTTCTCATATTTGGCATCGCGGCGATACTCATTATAGTATGTTCATTCGGCTACGTGCTCAAAAACCACCTCGGCGAGAGCATAGAACAAAACGTTATCTCCGACCTTCGCGGCTCTACCGACAAACTCGACACGCACAATGCCGGATGCGACTACCGCAACAAGCAACTCATCGGAAGCACCGAACATTACTTGAAGACGCTCGGCGGCATCATAATCACCGACGCAGTATCGCAGGCTGGCGTACAGACCGTCAAGGTGTGGACGTGCGGCGGCAACCCGCTCAACGACAACAATTTGCTATTGGAAGAATTGTCTGAATGTGCGCCCAAAATGCAACAATCCATCTATCAAAAGACCACAAATGGCTACGTAATAATAGCCACCACGATAAAGACCGACGGACAGTACATCGTAGGCACAATGCTCGACGACAAGCGCGTACTCGAACAAGTGGAGGGCGGCAAAGTGTTTTACGACCGCACTTTTATCGGCAAAAATCCTTATATTGGCACATATAAACCGCTGATTATCAACGGTAAAATGGAAGGCATGTATTTTTCGGGACAGGAGGAGAACAAGGTAAAATCGTCCAACAGTGCATTTGGCGCAAAAAAATTTCTCGCCAACGGCTTTACCATTTGGAGCAAGGATCCCAACTTCTGTTTCGTGGTGCCTGACGACAAGAAAAAAGATTGGTCCAAGATGCCAGACGACGTTTACAACGAGATGCGCATGCACAAGGACGGCGAAATCTACAAGATAGACTTCGAGTACAAAGACGTTGACTATGAGATGTTTTACCTCTACGACGAAAATGTGTATTCGTACATATCGTTCATCTATCCGCTTGCCGACAAGTTTGCGTCGTTCCCGTCGTTTATTGTGCCGTTGGCATTGGCGGTGATTGCCATCATATCGCTGTTGGTATTGGCCACCAACCGTCTTCTCTCCCATATCATCAACGACGTGGGCGGCGAACCAAAATTTGTAAAGGTGCTCGTGGACAAGATAGCGGACGGCGACATGACCGGATCTGACCTCTCCAAGCACCAACAGTCAAGCGGCATCCTGCGCTCCACATACGCCCTCGCCGAAAACCTAAAAGCCATACTTGTAAAGATTTACGACGGTGCCAACCAAATGCAGGAACTCAGCACCAAAATCAACGACACCACCATGTCCCTGTCCGACAATGTAAACTATCAGTTGTCGAGCGCGGACAATATAGTTAGTTCGGTAACAGACATTTCGAGCGAGATTGCCGTCAATGCCGGACGCACCGCCAACGCTGGACGTATCACTCGTAAGGTGATGAAAGAAATCAACGAAATCAAGGCGGCACAAGATATGAGTTACAACGCCGTCAAGGACATCAGTGCCAAGATAGACATCATCAACGACATTGCCTTCCAGACCAACATCCTCGCGCTCAATGCCGCCGTGGAGGCCGCCCGCGCCGGGGAGCATGGCAAGGGTTTTGCCGTGGTGGCGTCAGAAATCCGCAAACTCGCCGAAAAGAGCAAACGTTCCGCCAACGACATCATCCTTGGCGCACAGACGAGCGTAAAGGCCACTGCCAAGTCCACCGAACTCATCAACAATATCCTACCTTCCATCAAGGAATGTACCTCTCTGATAGAGGAGATTGGAGCGTCGGCGGCGAGTCAAAAATCTACAATAGAGAACATCGACCTTTCTGTAAAACAACTCAACAGCGCAATCCAAAACAGCACTTCTGCATACAGCGAACTTGCCTCCAATGCCGAAGACCTTGATATGCAGGCATTAAGTTTCAGGGAAAGTGGCGAGGTATTCAAGTTTTAGAAAACACTTATGAGATTCTGCTCCAATTTTGTTGTTTATTGAAAATCACACTCTGCCGCACCCTAAGAATTTCATTTTCAGGGTGTTCGAGTTTTGGGTCTTTGTCCAAAATGTCGGACGCCACATTGCGAGCCATCATCAGGAGAGGCCCGTCGTGGTTGAGGTCGGCGATGTGGAGTTGCAGGGGCATACCGCTCTGCTGCGTGCCGTCCATGTCGCCGGGTCCGCGCAGTTTGAGGTCTTCCTCCGAAATCTTAAAACCGTCTGTTGTCTCGCACATAATCTCGATGCGGCGGCGGGCATCTTGAGAGAGTTTGTAGTCGGTCATCAAGATACAATAACTCTGGCTTGCGCCGCGCCCAACCCTGCCGCGCAACTGGTGCAACTGCGAAAGCCCAAATTTTTCGGCACTTTCGATTACCATAATCGAGGCATTTGGAACGTTGACTCCCACTTCGATGACCGTGGTAGCCACCATTATCTGAGTCTCGCCTTTTACAAAACGTTGCATTTCAGAATCCTTCTCGTCGGGTTTCATACGTCCGTGAACCATGCTCACGTTATATTTTGGCGGCGGGAAATCTTTTATTATCGCCTCGTAGCCGTCGGTCAAGTCCTTGTAATCGAAGTTTTTGGACTCCTCTATCAACGGATACACGATATATACCTGACGGCCTTCTGCTATTTGGTCTTTAAGGAACTTCCACACCATCAGCCTTTTGGCATCGTATGAATGTATGGTTTTTACGGGTTTGCGCCCCGGCGGCAGTTCGTCGATGACGCTGATGTCGAGGTCGCCGTACAATGTCATCGACAATGTGCGCGGGATTGGAGTCGCGGTCATTACGAGGACGTGGGGCGGAAGTACGGTGTTTTTTGCGTACAACTTTGCCCGCTGCGCCACGCCAAAACGGTGCTGCTCGTCGATGACGGCAAGTCCGAGGTTTTTAAACTTGACATCATCCTCTATAAGTGCGTGAGTGCCAACGAGAATGTTCATCGAACCGTCCTCAATGGCGGCGTGGATTGCGCGGCGTTCCTTGGCGGTGGACGAGCCGGTGAGCAATGCCACTTGCAGCGGCATATCTTTCAGGAAGTCTTTTATGGTCTCAAAATGCTGATTGGCAAGGATTTCCGTGGGAGCCATTATGCAGGTTTGGAATCCATTGTCTATGGCAATAAACATGCTCAGCAACGCCACCAACGTCTTGCCACTGCCTACGTCGCCCTGTATCAGTCGGTTGCTCTGCCGACCCGTGAGAAAATCGGCGCGGATTTCCTTGATAACACGTTTTTGCGCACCAGTCAACTGAAACGGCAAGTATTTGGAATAGAACGTGTTGAACACTTCGCCAACGGTCTTGAAGATAAAACCGTGCGATTTTTCCATCTTGTCGCGCTTAAAACGCAGGATGTTCAATTGGATATAGAAAAGTTCCTCGAATTTTAATCTTGCGCGGGCGGCATTAAGTTGCTCGTCGCTCTTGGGCAGGTGTACGGCGCGGAGCGCGTCCGAAAGGCTCATAAGATGCAGTTGCTCAATAAGATACTTGGGCAGAGTTTCGGGAATAGGCGTCGCAATTGCCTTCCAGAGATTCTGCACCAATTTGGCTATTGCCTTGGATGTAAACTTGCTGTTTTTGACATCGGGTATCGAGTACTGCGCCGAAAATTTGTATTGCAGCCCCGACTGCTGCACCTTGATAGGGTCGTCTATTTCGGGATGGGCGATGTTGTATGCGCCATTGTAATAGTTTGGTTTTCCGTAGATTATGTATTCCTTGCCCTTGATGATGCTCTGCTGAATCCATTGTATTCCCTTGAACCAAATGAGTTCGATGCTGCCTTTTTCGTCGGTGAAACGCGCCACGAGCCTCTGTTTGTGTCTTTCGCCCTCCACGCGAAAATTGGATATGACGCCCTTCAACTGCACATTGACAGCATCGGAGCGGATGTCGGTGGTGTAGTAAAACTTGCTTTTGTCTATGTATTTGTACGGAAAATAATACGCCAAATCGCCAAACGTACTGATGCCGAGTTCTTTTTGGAGGCTCTCGGCGCGTTGTGGGCCCACGCCGGAGAGGTACATTATTGAGGTATCGAGTATGCTTGACATTATAAAATTTTATTGTTGCAACTGTTTCTTTAAGTCGTTGATAGTCTGCAAGAAAACAATCGATGGATATTGCTCGGCATATTCGGCGGCGTTGCGGTCGAGGACAATCTTTTGCGGACAATCAATCTTGGCAAAAGCCTCCAACTGCGGTGCCAAATCCTCGGTGGAATCGTAAAAATGCCCCACCATTATAATCCTGTCGCACTGCGACTTTTGGAGGGCAGCCTTAGCCTGCGACACCTTCACGCTGTCGCCACAATATATCGGGGTTTTCTTGTATTTTTTGAT
Organism: uncultured Bacteroidales bacterium; assembly: GCA_946409405.1. Lineage (GTDB taxonomy): Bacteria > Bacteroidota > Bacteroidia > Bacteroidales > UBA3824 > UBA3824. The sequence goes on along the minus strand of CAMJWL010000034.1, from coordinate 14,851 downwards.
AATATAATCGGTAATGAGCAACGACAATTCGCTGCTGTCCTGCATCGGCGAAAAAATCAGCACCTTCTCGCCCAACTCCTGCTCCTCCACGTCGGCAGCCACGATAAGGCGGCGGCGGATGGTGTCGTAGGCAAACTGCTTGACAGCCAAGTAGTCGGAGTTTTGGATATACTTAGCCTCCATCGCCTCCATCATCGGTATGATGACGTTGACGATGGCAGCCTCCAAACCCGAATCTATTATCTCGTGTTTGAGTTCCTTGTCAAACTCTGTGTCGCTGAATGTCTGTGCCAATTTCATAAGTCGGTCGATTTTTAAATCAATCCTTTTTGGTACAAATACCATACCTATTTTTTCTGACACTTCTTCCGGTGACATCCCCATAATTTCCGAAATCCTGAACCCGCGCTTTATCAGGGCGGAGATACGCATAAAATTATGAAGTTCGTTTTCCTTGTATTTTCTTACCTTGTTGTCGCCACGCTCGGGCAGCGGCATCTTGTAGCGTTTTTCCCACATCCTGATGGTAAAATCCTTAATTCCCGTCAGTTGCGAGACCTCCTTGATAGAATATTCCATCATTAATTGCTATAAGTAAATAAATATTATCGTTTTCATTTTTGAGTAGCCGCAAATGTAAACAATTATTTTCTTATTAGCAAATTTTTTTTTAATGCATAATGCATTATGCATAATGCATTATTGCCATTCGGCGGAAGTTTAATTCATAATTGCCATTCGGCGGAATGAAAATCCCCCGCACACCTTGATGGATGTACGGGGGATGCTGCGGATGCCTAATTATGCATTATGAATTATGCATTATGTATTGAAAGTATGCATTGATTAGTAATTCAATTTGTACGATTTGCCGTTGATGAAGACAATCACCATGCCGCTGTGCTTGCCGAGTCGCAATTCGTCGCGGTCGGTGGCGGTGATGCCTTTTTGCAACGGACGACCGAGGGCATCAATGATGCGATATTCGATGCCAGGAGCGGCGGCAATGTAGATGGTCTTGTCGTATGACCAGACTTTCGCATTGTCCGCCTTAGGCGTGAGCTCCGATACGGGGGTGGTAACGTCGTCGCTGCCATTGCCGGACGGGTCGGCAGGATCTACAACCGAAGATGTTGCATCGGGGAATACGAGGACGATGCGCTCGGGGAGCACGACACCGGATTTGGACTTTAGGGTTTCGTTGGTGCCGCTGTAACGCAAGAAAGCACGAGTGGGCTTCATTTTGGTATTTCTACCTGCGCGGACAAATTCACCTGCGGAGATACTCTCACCTGCATCGTTAGTTGCAGGTGAGGCGGCGAAGCCGTATTCAGTCGGGGTGGGCGTGTCCCAAGTCTTCTTGACATACATTCCAACGAGAGTCCAATCTTTGTCTTCGGTGGTGTTGTAGTATTCTTCGCTGGAGTTAGCTTCGATATTTACGTTGTTGAATTTGAGTTCAGTGATGTCTGCCTTTGGCACAAAGATGTATGGAGTGTTGGCAGCAAGTTCTCCTGTAATTGGTTGGTCAGACGTATGAGCCTCCCATACACCAGTCTCTTCGTCTTGAACGACTTCCTTAATCGTATAGAAAAAACCATTGATATCTTTTGTATTCACCTCAAACGGCAACATCCAAGTTGCGGTAAAATCCACATGGAAACTACGATTGTATGTAACATCAACACCCTTGACTTCAGGCAACAATACATCGTAGTCTTCATCACCGTAGATTGTGATGTCCTTGAATGGGATAAGTTGATTATTTGCAATGGAGTACGGTTCTGTGATTGTTGTGCCCGCAGCGACAATCTTCTTATCTTTGTCATAATAATAAAAATTAGATGTAACAGAGATGGTTTTACCGACTGGAACATAATAACTGGAGGCCCAGATTGCGTCTGATTTGTAATCACTCCAGCCAAGGGTGATGTTGCCGTCTGCATAGATGCCAATTGTGCTACCGTTAGCATGTACATGGCCACCGTTGATGGTGATATCACCATCAGCATGGATGCCAAAAGAACCATATCCGTTAGTATGTACACGACCGCCGTTTATTTCGATTGTTCCTGAGTATACAAGAATATCACCTTGATATCCTGTGGTCTCTAAATAGCCGCCGTTGACAATAATGGAACCATTATAAGCCACAAGAGCATATTGATCGCTGGTTGTTCTTACTTCACCACCGTTGATGGTAATGTTGCCATCCATAGCATAGAATCCTGCATCAGTTCCATCAATATGAAGGTCGCCTCCATTGATGGTGATACCGCCGCCTGGTGCATAGATACCCATTTCTTTCCCAGAAGTATGCACATAACCTCCATTAATGGAGATTCCTGTGTTGGCATAGAGTGCATTAACATCAAGTTGTCCATATTCTGCTTCTTTATTGCTCTGGGCATAGATGTTCAAAGAACCTGTGCCATAAACCTCTATGGCATATTTAGTTGTACCGTCGTCGTATTTCCCAGCAGGGTTTATGGTTAACTTGGCACCGTTGGCAAGAATGAGGTTCATATCATCATCTTTGACATATATATGGTCTGTGGTTGAGATTGTACCAATCGCCACATACCAGCCGCCCTGAAATGCCTGGGTAAAATCAGTCTCTTGGGTCAGGATTGTGAAGGGTTGGTCGAGTGTCTGTTCGTAACCGTCCTTATCAAGGTATTTAACCGACCACTTGGCATAGACGGTGGTGCTTTTTGTCAATTCCCCGCCGAAGTTAAATTCTTCGTTGAAACCCTTGTCGGCATACCAGCCGTCCAAGGTGAGGCCTGAGGGGGCTGAGATGGAAGGTTCTTTTGTTGTAATATCTACTGTCACAATCTGGTCGGGGATGCTGTAACCGGGAATACCTGTCACGAAACTGAGGACATGGCCATCAACGGACAGCAACTTCTTGCCGGCAATATTGTCTGCTTGCGCATAAATGTCGCCAGTAAGTTCTGTATTTTTTCCCTCGGAGGCATTATAGTAATAGAGTTTCTTATCTTTCGCTACTTTAATGGTCCCCTTTTCTACGTCTGTAATAGCATAGCTGCTGGCAAAGATGAAGTCGGTGGGATCGGTCAAGCCAAGGGTGATGTTTCCGCTCACTAAGCCGTATGTAGTACCTGTGGCGGATATTTTGCCGCCATTGATGGTTAACTGCTGGTCAGCGCAGATACCAACTTCTCCTGTTGCTGTCACTGTGCCGCCATTGATGGTGACATTGCCTTTTTCCTTCTTTGTTCTGTCATCAGAAGCATAAATGCCATTCGGATTCTCATTACTACGTGCCGTACATGATACGTTGCCGCCATTGATGGTGATGTCGCCATACCTACCCCAGATGGAACCATAAGCATTAAGCGAACCCATATTTTCGCCCGTACTCTGGGCATAGATGTTCAAATTGGCACTTTCAACGAAGAAGGAATAACCCCACAAATAACTTTCATATCCGTTGATATTTAGTTCTGCGCCATCGGCAAGGATAAGGTTCATATCACCATCTACTTTTATTTCCTTATCGAGAGTAACTTCGTCCAGCACTACGTACCAGCCGCCGTGAAGATAACCGTTGAGGTCGGTCTCTGAGGTAAGGATGGTGAGGGGAGAATTTGTTTCCTGATAATTACCGTCATCACCAAGGTAGTAGGTGGACCAATTGGCATAGACGGTGGTGTTTTCGGTCAATTCACTGTCGAATGCAAATAGCGTTGTAAGCTCCTTGTCGGAATACCAATTCTCGAACCTCAAACCTTTATGACCAGGGATATAATCAGGATAAACTGTTTTTTCTCCCGACGCCACCACCTGCGATGGGAAATAATGATCGGGGAAACCTGTATCAAATCTGAGGATATGGCTTCCATTGAGGATAATCATTTTGCCAGCGATGTTAGAAATAGCATCCTTAGTAACTGATTTCATTTGGCCGTCAGCATCCTCATACACGAGATTATCGCCGAAAGTGAGGTCTCCATCCTTAAAATTATAACTGCTGGCGATGATGTAGTCGGAGGCGTTGGAAAGACTGATTTTATTGTTATTGCCCTCAGATTCGATTCCGAATGATTCTTCAACTCCGCTACACTCTGCGGTTATATCGCCACCGGTGATGGTAAGCGTCTCGCGAGTGTGGATTCCTGCTTTTTTTCCTTTTGCATATACTAAGCCGCCGCTGATGGTGACGTTGTTAGCAACGATGCCATGGGAATTATTAGAAGCAGCGTAAATATCACCGCCACTGATGGTGATATTGTCACTTGCGTAAATGCCACCCCCACATGGATTTACTGAGCCGCCATAGATGGTGACGTTGTCTGCTTGGATGGCCTCAAAAACGTCTGAGCAGGCTTCTGAACATTTACAATCTACATAGCCGTTGTAGATGTTGACGTTGCCAGAACTTGCACAGATGCCGTAAGGAAAAGAAGAATAACATGCTGTGGTTATTACATTGCCGCCATAGATGTTGACGTTGCCATCGTAGCCCCAGATAAAACCATCGGTACTAATGGTACCCATGTCACTGCCCGTACTCTGGGCATAGATGTTCAGATTGCCATTGCGAACAAGGAAGGAATAACCTTGGGTACTAACACCGCTGATACGCAGCGTTGCATTGTCGGCAAGGATTAGGTTTACGTCGCCTTTGTCGTTCCAAATCTCTATGAAATCCTTGTATTCGACTTCGCCTTCCACCACGTACCAACCGCGAGCCGTGACTTGAGTTTCGGCGGTTAGGTAGGTGAAATCCTCGCACGTCTTCTGGTTTCCATCCTTATCAAGATAGGTGGGTAACTCTGCGTCGTCGGTCTTCTGAATCGAATTGATGCCTGGGTCGCCGGAGACGAGGCTCGGCGGATTGACAGCCCACGCGGAGACCGCCGTGAGCATTGCCACAAGCAGGAGCATCGCTGTCCGGGCAAGATAGTGTGTTTGTTTTTTCATTTTCGTATTTGTTTTGTGTTTGGAATTATGCTTTCACAGCCGCAAATATAATGTTAATTTTTTTCAAAAACAATTATTTTTAAAAAAAGTTGCATTTTTTCACTTCTTCTTGCCACCGAGCATTTCGGCGAGCGGCTTATCCTTGAAGGTGTGCTTTCTCTGATCCCAAAAAACAAAGTCGGCATCGTAGCACCAAGTGGTCCATGCTACGTTGAATTGGTCGAAAACAAAGAGCATATCCTTTTTTTTGTATTTTCAATGCGACCCGTACAATTTTCGGCTTTGTTTTTGTAGTATGTTTTACAAAAATCACAAAATAGGATTATCATGAAGTTTAAGGATCTCAAACTGCGCAAGCAACTCGGAATCGCCTTTGGCATAGCAATTTGGCCTCTGCTGGCAATGGCGTTGATACCCATCATAAAGTTAGGCTCGGTAAACAATACCGCTCAGGAACTTGCCTCCAAGTATGTTCCCATGCTCCACAATGCCTACGACATGCACAACAACATGTCTCACACCGTGAATGCCTTCCAGATGTTTGCGGCAACGGGCAAGATGGACAGCGGCACGAGCAGCAACTCCTCGGCGTACCAAAACGCCCGCAAAGACATAGAGGCTCTCACCTCACTCATGCAAAGTCTCGACGAAATCCCCGCCGACCTTCAAGCGTGTTACGACGAGGTAAATGCGATGTTTGCGGAGATGGCAACGCATTTTAGCACGTTGGAAGGCAGTTCCGCTGCTTCCCAAAAGATTACTTCCGAACTCAAAGAACTTCAAGTAGAATACGAGGGCAAATTGGAGGCTTTTTACAAAAAACTGGCATCAAAATCCGAAAACTTCACTGCATCAGAATATATAAGGCGTTCAATGCTGCTCAATAAACTCCTTACTTGCGCCGAAGTTACCAACGACAGCATAACTCTCCACAAGTACCTCGACGAAAACCTCGACGTGCTTACTCGTATATCCAAACTCCCTATGGATGAGCACCTTAAACGTGAATACAACCAGATAAACGGCATCCGCACTGTCTATCTCCAAAAGAGCAACGATTTCTTCTCCAACGCTCACGAGATGATGGGCGCAATACGTGCATTGCCAAAAATCGGCGCAAACCTCGAAGCCAAGACCGAAGAACTCTGCGCTATCATCGAAAAAGTATCCGCCGCAAATGCCGAAAGCATCGAAGACACCACCATGGAAATGCGCGTGGTGGGCTATTCTCTGTTGGCGGTGATATTTTTGTTGGTGTTGATAATGGGCAAGCGCACCACAAACATGATTGTAAGCGGCATCGAAGCAAACATCGCCAAAACCCAAAAACTCATCTCCGGCGACCTTACGCAACGTTTTGAGCGCGAGGACGGCACCAACGAACTCGCCGTGCTAAACAATTCGATGGCGGAGATGAAGGATACCTTGACGCAGATTGTTGGCGCGATCAACGACAGTGCGTCCGCCATCACCCTTGCTGCCTCCGATATGAACCAGGCAAGCCAGCAGATGAGCGGCAGTGCCAACGAACAGGCGTCGTCGGCAGAGGAAATCAGCGCGGCGATAGAGGAAATGGCATCGTCCATTGAGCAAAACAGTCAAAACGCCACCAAGACCGAACAGATAGCCGCATCGTCGGCAACTACCATCAAGGCTTGCGACGTGGCAGCAAAGAAAACCGTGAACGCCATCACCGAAATTGCCGAAAAGATTTCGGTAATCGACGACATTGCCTTCCAGACCAACATCCTCGCGCTCAACGCGGCAGTGGAGGCGGCTCGTGCGGGCGAACATGGCAAAGGTTTTGCCGTTGTGGCTGCCGAGGTGCGCAAACTCGCCGAAAAATGCGCCGTCTCCGCTAAAAGCATTGACGAGGTAAGCACCGTGGGCGTTGACGTTGCCAATCAGACTGGCGACGTATTCTCCAAGGTGTTGCCTGAAATCGAAAGAACCACCGTTCTCGTGCAGGAGATTGCAGTTACAAGCAAGGAGCAGGCATCGGGCGGCGCACAGATTAACACCGCCGTACAGAGGTTCAATGCTGGTATTCAACAAGTTGCTACCATTTCGGAAGAAGTGGCATCAAATTCTGACAACCTCATGCGCGAGGCAGAAAAATTGCAGGACATCATAAAATTCTTCAAGATATAAAGATTTTTTCGGTTTTTTTAGTATCTTTGGGGCGTAGTATCATAACAACAACAAAACAAACTTACCAAAGATGAAAACTACCGCAAAGTTATTATTACTGATAGTTATACTGCTGACAGCCAACTCTTTGGCATCGGCACAGTCGAAGGCGATGCTGCCTGATTCGGAAGATTTGCCCAAGGAATTGGAGAATTACATGGGTGTCAAGTCGTCTAAGAATAAGGAAATGGTGGCTGATGTCAAGAAGTTCACAGAGAAACTTGTGCAGCGAAAGGTTTCAGAAGAGTACCGTTCGGAAATGGTTATCCTTATGAACCGTTACATCCAGAAACGTGCCATGCCAACGCCACACATGTACAACCTGATAAGGGCGTTCAACGGTTTTTGGGACAAAGGAAACCTCGACGAGTTTATGCCCTGGGTGGATTTTATAATGGAAATGCTCGACGATCAGCAGTCGGGTCTGGCGAAGATTAATAATGTGTCAATATTTACTGCTAACCTCCTGTCTTACAACAGTATAGAAGCCTCGTCCGCTAAATCGTGGTATCTGTCATCGCCCAATTTCACAATGACCATACAGGAACGCAACGGCGAAAAAGACATCATCGTAAATGCCGAAAAAACAGACCTTCGTTGTAAGATGCGTCAAGATAGTACGCTTGTAATCTACGAAACATCAGGTACTTACAGTTTCAATGATAAAATATGGAGTGGCAAGGGTGGCAAGGTAGATTGGCGGCGCGGCGACATCTCTGCCGACAGTATTTACGCCACACTCCCTGGATACACGATTGATACAAGAAGAACTGAATTTGAGGCGGATGACGTGGAGTTTTATAACGTCAAATACTTCCGCAACGCCATCAAGGGGCATTACCGCGACAAAGTTGTTTTGAACAGCGGCGGCGAAAAGGCGAGGTATCCGCAGTTTTCGAGTTACGCCACCAACATCAAAATTCCAAACCTCGCGGAAGGTATTGATTATGAGGGTGGTTACGCACAAAACGGCGTTATTTTCCAGGGCGAGGTCAAAGACAGCGCAAAGTATGCCAAACTTATCTTCAAATACAACGACAAACCGCTAATCACCGCAGAATCAAAGGTTTTCGTCTTCGGTCTCAAAAAATTGGATGCGCAGACAGCAATGATTTCCATGCAGATGGGCCCCGACACTGCACGCATCACGCACAAGGGCGTAAAACTCAAATACAACTCCGAGACCGAAAAACTCGTTCTCTACAAGGGCACTACCGGTCTGGAAAACGCCCATTACAGGGATACGTACCACCATTTTGAGTTTGATGTCAACCAACTCGAATGGACGCGCAACGACACTGCGGTATATCTCTGCACAAGACCCGCCGCTCCCTACGACACTGCCACGTTTGAGTCCATCGACCACTTTACTATGGCGCGCTACAATCAGTTGCAAGGCATGGACAAGGTGCATCCGCTCATTGCGTTGAAAGACTTTATGCAGTCGTTTGGGGCAAACAAGTTTACAGCCAAGGATTTCCAGCGATACCTTAATAAAGAGGAAAAAATGATGCTAACCGAAACCCAAGTGCACCAGATGCTTATGAGGCTTTCGTTCCAGGGTTTTGTGGAATATGACGTTAATACCCGTGGCGCGACCATTGCCCAAAAAATGCACGACTACCTCAGCGCACGTACCGGCAAAAAAGACTACGACGGCATCATGATAGTCTCCAAAATGGAAAACAAAAACGGTGTCAATGCCATCATCAACCTCAAAAATTACGACATGGATATTTTCAACGCCCGGCCTTTTGACCTTAGTCCGGCGCGAATGGTGAAGGCATTGCCCGACAGCGGAACGGTAGTTACCGTGCATCGACACCTCAACATGGATATCCGTGGAAAAATACAGGCTGGTCTTGCCGACTTGTATGGCGACGACTTCAAGTTTGACTACGACAACTTCCGCATTGACATCCCCAAGTGCGACTCTATGGCGATGCTTACCGTCAATTACAACGAAAAGACCAAGAAAAATCAAATAGACTCCGTACACTCGGTGCTTGAGCGTGTGAAAGGTGTTCTTTACCTTGATTCTGTGGACAACAAGTCGGGCCGCAAGACATACGACGAATATCCAAGAATCATCACAAGCGACACGGCATACGTGTATTACGACAAGTTGATTTCCGAAAGTTACTCCCGCGACAAATTCCACATGAAGGTAACACCGTTTAAATTGGACAGTCTCAACTTCTTGAAACTCAACGGCGTACAGGCTAAGGGTGATTTTGTGTCAAACATCTTCGACGACATGGACGTAACCCTTACCGTGCAGCAGGATCTCTCGCTTGGATTTGATCTCCCAACGCCAGAGGAAGGCCGGCGGTTGTTCGGTGGCAAAGGTCGGTTTTATCAGGGCATTGCGCTCAACGGCAAAGGTCTCGGTGGCAACGGCAAAATAGAATACCTCACCGCTACTGCCGAGAGTGAAAATTTTATCTTCTACCCCGACTCCGTTGTCGGCACGTGCCATTCGTTGGATATAAAACCCGTTACCATTTCGCAAATTGCTAATACAAAGGACGTTGAGGCGGAATATCCGCGTGTAAAGTCTGACTCCTGCGATATACTATGGTATCCGCACCAGGACAATTTTGCTATCTTTACCACCGATACTTCCCTCACTGTTTTCGACAACAAACTTGCCTTCAACGGCAACATCGACTACTCGCCCAAGAGCATGAAGGCGCAGGGCGAATTGCTGTACTCCGATGCGGCGTTCTTCTCCGACAAGATGCTATTCAAAAATTCTTCCTTTGATTCCGACAGCACTGTTTTTTGCAATTTTGACTACTCAACTCCCGGAGATTCAACGGGTTACTTCTACACAGACCGTTACGACGTAAAGTGCGACCTCAATGTGGAGCGAGCGCAGTTTGTGGTAACGGGCGATTCTGCGCGTGTGCATTTCCCGCACCACAAGTACAAGCAGAGGGTCGAATTTTTTGAGTGGACAGTGGCTGAGAAGTCGTACCGTTTTGGCGACAAACTCTCCAATTACGACGAAACCCGCATCACCCGTTCCGTACACGAATACCGCAAGATGAAGCGTGTGAAGTCTGATTACAGGGCGTTGCTCGCTGGTGCAACGATGATAAGCAACAAAGACTCCCTGCGTTTTGACGCGCTCTACACTACGTTCTCCAACAGGGAAGACATCATCAACGTCCACGAGCCTGGCGTCATCAAGGTTGTTGACTCCAAAATAAAGCCATCCGGACTAATCAGAATCAACCGTGGCGGCGACATCGACAAGTTTGAAGACGCTGTAATCACTGCAAACCTCGACACCCTAATCCACCGTGTCATCAAGACCACCGTCAAACTTAGGGACAAGCGTTACTTCAAGGCAATCGGCGGACAATACGAATACCAAAACTATAAAAAAGAAAGGGCGTACCTCGACCTCGACTCTATGGAAATCCGCCGCATGAAACTCGACACGGCGGCATCCGCGCCCAAAGTTCGCGTGTCGTTTGGTATCGGTAACGTGCCAGAGGAGCAAAACTTCTTCATAAGCCCGCAGTTTAAGTTTGACGGCAAATACTCCTTCAACGGTGCTACGCCGGGTATCAAGTTTAATGGATACGCCATCATCCAGCAGAACTGCGACACTACCATCAAGCCGTTTGTCTTCGAGGGTAACATCAATCCAGACTCCATCATGTTCCCGATTTCGGAGAAAGTGGCAGACCAAAAACGTCGCCGCCTCTACACGGGATTCTTCTACGACGATAAGAAACAGGAGTTGTACTCTATCTTCATGGGACACAAGCATAATGTGTCAGACAAGGAGGTTATTGCTGTAAACCGTGGCTTGACTTACGACCCCGCTACCAAGGAGTTCCGCGAAGCCACACCGCGCCGCCTGAGAGACAGCAGTTATGCAGCCAATTACATCGTGTTCCAGAACAACCTCTGCAACATATATGGCGAAGGTACTATTAACACCAACACCGATATGAACCCCGTGCAACTGGTAACGTCGGGCGAGTTTTACCACAACAGGGGCAAGCGGCAAATATCGGGCGCGATGATGATGACCATAAACTTCCCGATACGCGCCGACGTAATCAAGACTATGACCGAGGACTTAAACGATGAAGTAACCCTTTCGCCAGTATTCTTCAACGACTACAAGGTACGTCGCCGCATGGAATACGTGCTTGGTACCGATACCGTGAAGGCGTTGCTCAAAAACTACGAACTGTCCGGCGACCTCGGCAAGACGCCCAACGGTCTCAATAAGACCATTGTGCTGAGCGACGTGCAGATGTATTACGACACCACCTCAAAGTCGTACCGCTCCACGGGCGAGATAGGCGTAGGTTTTGTGGGCGGCACAGTAGTGGGCAAATACATGAAGGGCTACGTGGAAATCATCCGCAACGAGAAGAAAGGCGACCAGATAAGCGTATTCCTGCAGCCCACGTCGCAGGTATGGTACTACTTTAATTACAAGGCTGGCTTCATGTACTGCCTGTCGTCCAACGAGGAAGACTTCAACAACAAGATTGTGAACACCAAGGATAAAGACCGCGTTACGAAGGTCGATAAAAACGAGTATCAGTTTGTACTCGGTGCCGACGAAAACAAGAACAAGTTTGTGCGTTCGTTCAATGGCGGCTCGATCGTTGTGGACGATGTGGACGACCTGAAGAATGTGAATACAGACGTGGACGACGACGGCTCTAATGGCGGCGGCAACGATTCCAATAGCGACCGCAGAAGCGGCTCTGATGGCGGCAACAATCCGTCAGACGACAATAAGTCTAACGCCCCCGCCGAGGAGGAGAGCGACTTCATATTGGAAGACGACGCCACCCCCGAAGACGACAGCCACAGTCAGCCTCAGCAACAAGATGATGAGGAACAAGATTATATAGACGATTAATGAAAGAGAACGCCCATATTTTTTACGCTCCGGAGGCGCGCAATGCCGCCGTTGGACAGCAAATATATCTTGACGAGGACGAGAGCGCACACTGCTGCAAGGTGTTGCGCCTTCGTCCTGGCGAGATGATTTCGATAATTGATGGCTGCGGGCATTTTTACGAGGCGGAGTTGACGCTCTGCGACCGTAAAAACTGTGCCGCTACCATCTCTGCCATCGATACAGACGTGTACATCCGCAAATACCGCAACCACGTAGCCATTGCGCCTACCAAAAACATCGACCGTTTTGAGTGGTTTGTGGAGAAGGCGGTAGAGTTTGGCATCGACGAAATTACGCCCCTGCTCTGCGCTCACAGCGAGCGGAAGGTTTTGAAGATAGACCGCATTATCAAAATTGCAGTATCGGCGGTTAAGCAGAGTGGCAACGTCATCATGCCTGTTGTCCACGAATTGACGCCGTATTATGACTTCGTAAAATCATGCGCGGCACCTTGCAAGATGATTGCGCACTGTGAGCCGCAGGAGAAGAAGTTTTTTGCCGAAAACGTTGCCGCCGCGCAAGATTCTTGCACGTTAATTGGACCTGAAGGCGATTTTAGCGACGAGGAGATTGCGTTGGCTCTTGGCAACGGTTTCCGTCCTACTTCGCTCGGCAATACGCGGCTTAGGACAGAGACGGCGGGCGTGGCGGTGTGTGCGTTTCTGGCGATGATTAACGGATAATGAACAACTTGCGGCTGTTAGCAAAAAAAACTCCAAAAAAAATTTGCAAATCCGATTTTTTTTGGATAACTTGGACGCGAAATAAGATACAAAAATTTAAACTCTAATATTATGGATCTTTCTACAATTCTCAAAACGGTGCTTTCGCTCGCCGATGTGGTTATCAAAAAACCCTCTACCTCGGTGCAAAACTCAGGCATCGACCTCTCGTCCATCATCAGCATGGCAAGTGTTTTTATGGGTGGCAACAACAACAATTCCTCTGCGGGCGGCCTTGGCTCCATCCTTGGCAGTGCGCTGGGCAGCGGTGCATTGGGTGGTCTTGGCAGTCTCCTCGGCGGCGGCAGTAGTCAGCAGCAGACCCAGCAGAAGCAGCAGTCGGGCGGCGGCATGGGCGACGTGCTTGGCAGCGTTCTCGGCGGCATGATGGGCGGCGGTCAGAAGGCACAGACCCAGCAGTCGAGCGGCGGCATGGGTGATGTGCTTGGCAGCGTGCTTGGCGGCATGATGGGCGGCGGTCAGCAGCAGTCTTCTGGCGGCGGACTCGGCGACCTTCTCGGACAGTTGACTTCGAGGGCGGGCACAATCAGCAATATGCTCGACACCAAAAACTCGCAAAAACTCACGTCCGACGAGAAAAACAACCTCACCGACGTACTCAACATTATTAACGCAACCAAGATGTTTGCAAGCAAATAAACAAGGATTCGTCTTCGCTTTGCTACGCGATGTCTTATAAATGCAAAATTACCGTCAATTTTATTGTCAATTGTCAAAAAAGAAGTTTTCGATAATTAACGAAAAAATTGACGGTAATTTTTGTTTAGAAACATGTCAAACGCTGCGAGGCGTTTTGCGGCGTTGTATATCAGACGCTTGTAACGGCTTTTGCGAGTTGGTCGGCGCAGGATGTGGGCTTGTAGCCGCAAGTGTTGCCGCCGAGGATGCGGGCTATTTGGTCGGCAGTCATGCCGTTCACGAGTTTTGAGACAGCCTTCAAGTTGCCGTTGCAGCCGCCATAAAAAACTACGTTGGTGATTACTCCGTCTGCATCCTTGTCGAAGGTAATCATCTCAGCGCAAGTGCCTGATGTTTTGTAAGTGTATTGCATTTTAGTTTTCTTTTATATCGTGAATTACAACGATTTTCCACGAATTTATTTCTTGAACTTTGCGCCGTCCTTGAAGGCGTTGCCCACCTTGTCGCCAAGGCGGATGTAGGCGTGGTTGGACGAGTCGTAGGTGATGGGCGCGAGTTTTTGCACGTCGATTTTGCCGTCGGCGGTGAGTACCGATTCGTCGGCGTTTACATTTACAATCTCGCCGAGCAGACGGCATGTAGCGTCGTCGTAACTGATTACATTGCACTCCAGACACATCGGCAACTCCTCAATCATAGGGGCGTTTACGTTTGGTGCTTTGACGGCGTGGAGACCCGCTTTGCTGAGTTTGTCGGCTTCGTCGTTGCCGCTCACGATGCCAAGATAGTCGCACTCGGCTACGTAGTTGGCGGTGGCGATGCTCACGGTGAATGAGCCTGTTGCTTTGAGGTTGGCAACGGTCTTGTGCGTGGGCGAGAGGCAGATGTTGATTTTGGTGTCGTCTGCGATGCCGCCCCAGGCGGCGTTCATTGCGTCGGGCTTGCCGTCGGCATCGTATGTGCCGATTATCAGCACCGGCATCGGGTACAAGAGGGCTTTGGCTCCAAAATTCTTTCTCATTTCTATTTCGTAATTTATTGGTTATTAATTAATCGCCTAACTGCGTTTTTGTTGGTTCGTTCAAAAGTTGCTTAAATTTTCGTCTCCTAAAAATGCAGTTGGCGAAATTTTTGTTGGTAAAATTATAAATATTTTTGTTTCCGGAAAAAAATATTTAACTTAGCGTCATAAATTTTTGTTTTAACATAAAAACCTTGCGATATGAAGAAACTGATCATAATAGTAGCCGCACTGATGTTTCAGGCTGGTGTATGCGTGGCGCAAAATTTTACGCCGTCCAAGAGCGGTTATCAGCCGGGGCAAAACGGCGGTGGGGCTGTTAATACTAATGTTAACACTTCCGTCGGCAATCAAAATGTTTACAAT
>CAMJWL010000033.1 GCA_946409405.1 uncultured Bacteroidales bacterium | reverse complement strand
TTTTGGATCAATTTAAATCTTGCGCCACAAGTTTTACAGTTGACAATACTGAATACCAAAAACCTGAACAACTGATAGTTGCATTGACGCACAAGGATATTTATTTGGACTTTTTCAAGGACAAAAAGACCGAAATTCTCCAACTAATAAGCGGCACGTCGCTTGACATTTCCGAGGGCGGTCTCAAACATAATGGCAAGGAAGTCCTGCGCTTTTCCAAAGCCTTCTGCGCCAAACTTCTCGACTACGAAAAACTCGGTTACGCGCCACTCTCCGCCAAAATCCGTTTTGTACTATCGTGGTTTTGCGAAGGCGACGGCAACGAATACGCGATAATTTTGCCGATGATAACGATGGGGGAAAAATAAGTTTTGAAAGTTTGAAATAATGATTATATTTGCAGCAAAATTGTAACGACTATGCGCAGATTCAACACAACGGGAACTTGTTACCCCGACGAACATTATATGGTGGACATCACCAAACGGCTCGACATCATTGAACAGAAAGTTGCCAATGGAGAATACATCACCATCAACCGTGGACGCCAATACGGAAAGACAACCACGCTTTACCACTTGACGAAACGGTTGAGCAAGGATTATGTTGTATTTTCGATAAGTTTTGAAAGTTTCAATCAAAACAACTTTGCAACGGACGACAGGTTGGCGTTTTCATTGGTGAACCTGATGAAAAATCAAATCAAAATCAGGAAAAACATCAATGATTATGTCCGTGATGCAATTACAACGATTATTGACAAAAACTCTGAAAAAAAGGAAATTAGCGTCGAAAATTTTACTGAATTTATAGAAAATATTTGTTTCGATTCCGACAAACCAATCGTCTTGATAATCGACGAGGTGGACAATGCGAACAATTACGAATCATTTATAAACCTGTTGCGTTTTTTGCGCGACAAGTATCTGAACCGCAGAGACTTGCCGACTTTCAAATCCGTAATTCTTGCCGGAGTTTACGACATCAAAAACCTGAAACTCAAAGTCCGTCCCGAATCGGAACACCAATACAACAGCCCGTGGAACATTGCTGTGCCGTTTGACGAGGATATGTCGCTATCGAAAAGCGGCATCGAAAAAATGCTCGCCGAATACGAAGCCGACCACAAAACAGGTATGGACATTCCCCAAATGGCGCAACTGATTACGGATTATACGTCAGGCTATCCGTTTTTTGTGTCGAGATTGTGCCAACTGATTGACACTCACAAATTAGAATGGAATCGAGAAGGCTTTTTGAAGGCAGAAAATATGTTGTTGACGGAGAGCAATACGTTTTTCGACGATTTGATAAAGAAACTCGACGACTACCCGACGATGACCAAGATGTTGAAAGACATTTTGTACCACGGCACGTCATACACCTTCAACACCGACGACCGCGTAATGTCGATTTCAAAAATGTTCAATTATATCGACAGCGACAACGGCAAGGTGAAGATTTTCAACCGCATTATCGAGACACGGCTGTACAATTTTTTCATCGTGGAAGAACAGATTGAGAGCCGCATTTACGACCAAGGCAGCATCGAAAAAAATCAGTTCGTTGAAAACGGAGTGCTGAAAATGGACAAGATTCTCGAACGTTTTGCCGTGCATTTCAACGACATTTATGGGGGAGAGAAGCAAACATTCAAGGAGGAGGAAGGACGTCGTTATTTTATGCTCTACATCAAGCCAATTATCAATGGCACAGGCAATTACTATATCGAAGCCCAAACCCGCGACCGCTCCCGCACCGATATGATTATCGACTACCTCGGCACTCAGTACATCATCGAAATGAAAATTTGGCGCGGCAACGCCTACAACGAGCGCGGCGAGCAACAACTCACCGAATACCTTGATTATTACCACGTTAACAAGGGATATATGTTGAGTTTCTGTTTCAATCAGAAAAAGGATTCAGGAGTGCGCACAATCAAGTACGGGGACAAGGAGATTGTGGAGGCGGTGGTGTAAAGACAGCCTCTTACATAATGGACGACCGAAAAAGTCGAGGAACAATTGAATATTAGCACACTCAAGCAAATTGATTATGAAAAAAACATTATTAACAATGACAACTGCCATTTTATTAGGTGCTTGCGCCGACAAGCCTCAGCCGTCAACCCAAGGCGACGGCGCGGAGGCAAGGTTCGTTGACAGCGT
This sequence comes from uncultured Bacteroidales bacterium, assembly GCA_946409405.1. Lineage (GTDB taxonomy): Bacteria > Bacteroidota > Bacteroidia > Bacteroidales > UBA3824 > UBA3824. The sequence goes on along the minus strand of CAMJWL010000033.1, from coordinate 20,968 downwards.
GGTATCGCGGATGGATCTGAAACAAAAAATCGGTCAGTTGGTGCAGTACACCTCGTCGGGCAACCTCGACGAAATGGAGCAAATCGCCCGCAGCGGAATGATGGGCAGCATCCTCAACGACGTCAACCCCGAACACGTCAACCGCCTCCAAAAAGCCGCCCTCGAATCACCGTCGGGAATCCCGATTTTGATTAGCCGCGACGTCATCCACGGTTACAAAACCATCTTCCCGATTCCGCTCGGTCAGGCTGCGACATTCGACACCGCGTTGGTGCGCCAAGGCTCCGAAATTTCGGCCATCGAAGCCACCGCCGACGGCATCAGGTGGACTTTTTCGCCGATGATTGACATCGCCCGCGACCCACGTTGGGGACGCATTGCGGAGGGTTACGGTGAAGACCCGTACCTGACTTCCGTGATGGGCGCGGCTGCAATTCGCGGCTATCAGGGCGACGGCAAACTCAACAAACCCACCGCAATCGCCGCCTGCGCAAAACATTTTGTAGGCTACGGCGCGGCTACTGCGGGTCGCGATTACAACAGCACATACATCCCTCTCCACCAGTTGCACAACGTATATCTCGCACCGTTTGAAGAAGCGGTAAAGGCTGGCGCACAGACTTTTATGTCCTCATTCAACGACAACGACGGCGTGCCTTCCACCGGCAACAAGTACATCCTCGACGAAGTTCTTCGCGGTATGTGGAATTTTGACGGTTTTGTGGTTTCGGATTGGAACAGCATCGGCGAAATGATTGACCACGGTTTTTGCGCCGACCCCAAGGACGCCGCTCTCAGGGCGATAACAGCCGGTTTGGATATGGATATGGTTTCCAATTGTTACCTCAATGAACTCGAAAACCTTATAAAAGAGGGCAAAATTTCCGAATCCCTGATTACTGAGCGTTGCAAAAACATTGTCCGCGTCAAGTATCGCCTCGGTTTGTTTGACAATCCGTATGTAGTTACTTCTCAGGATGTTAAATACGCCCCCGCACACCTCGCCGCCGCCCAAAAGACCGCCGAGGAGAGCGCAGTGCTCATCAAAAACGCCAACAACACCCTGCCTTTTGCCTCCACGGTGAAGCGCATCCTCGTAACAGGCCCGATGGCAGACGCGCCGCACGACCAACTCGGCACGTGGGTTTTTGACGGAGAAAAAGACCACACCATCACGCCGTTGAAGGCTTTGCAGGACGACGGCAACTACCAAATCACCTACGTCCCCGCGCTCACTTACAGCCGCGACACCAAGACCGACGGCATCGCAAAAGCCGTTGCCGCCGCCAAAAACGCCGACCTCGTTCTCTTCGTCGGCGGCGAAGAATCCATCCTCTCCGGCGAGGCTCATTGCCTTGCCAACCTCAATCTCCAAGGTGCTCAGAGCCAATTGCTTGAAGCCCTGAAAAAGACTGGCAAACCCGTTGTTGCAGTCATAATGGCTGGTCGTCCGCTCACCATCCGCAAGGACATCGACAATTGCGACGCGATGATTTATATGTTTCACCCCGGCACGATGGGCGGCCCCGCGCTCGTCAACATCCTGAGCGGCAAGGTGAATCCATCAGGCAAATTGCCTGTAACATTCCCGGTTTCTGTTGGTCAAGTGCCTGTGTATTACGGCAAAAGTATGACTGGCCGCCCAGCAAGTGGCACCGAAATTCTCCTTGACGCAATCCCTGCCGAGGCTGGACAGACATCGTTGGGATGCAGGTCGTACCATTTGGACGATGGCTTCTATCCGCTGCTGCCGTTTGGATATGGATTGAGTTATACAACGTTCAAATACAGCGACTTAACAATCTCCGGCACGTCATTCTCCCAAGGCGACGTCATCAAAGTATCGTGCAAAGTTGCCAACACCGGCAGCGTTGACGGTGCGACTGTGGTACAGTTGTACGTCCGCGATTTGGTAGGCTCGATAGTCCGTCCCGTATTGGAACTCAAAGACTTCCGCCGCGTAGAAATCCCCGCCGGCAAGACAGTAGATGTTACCTTCGACCTTCCCGTCTCCCGCCTCGAATTTTTCGGCTTGGACAACAAATTCGTCCTCGAACCCGGCAAATTCAAACTCTGGCTCGCGCAAGACAGCAACCTCAAAGGCGCATTGGAAGGCGATTTTGAAGTGAAGTAGTTTTTTATTATTAATTTTTTTTTTTATGAAAGTCCGCAGCCCGGTGTAGAAACGCCGGGCTGCGATTATTTTGTTGAGGCTAATAAAAATCATACAGCGGATAAATCCTTGCTTTATAGGTATTTAATCGCTGTTTTAAATTCGGCGTTTGCGAAAAATCAAGTGGTTTGTTGTCAAAATGAAGCACAATATAATACGGCGAATGTTCGGGCGAGAAACCGTATTTTTCGAGGTTTTCTTTGGTCCAAATCTGAAAAGTTCCTTCTTTTTTCAATTTAAACATCTGACAGTTTTCGCCGTTGGTGTGCAAAAGAACATATTTCATCCGCTCAAAACCGGGCGTTACTTGCAAAGAACCTTTGGAATCTCCTGCGCGAAGATAGCAAATCCCTTTCTCTATCATCAACTCGCGCAATTCTTTGCGAGCGTGATTAACGAGAACGGTTGCACTGTTCTCAGTTTTGCGAATATTGTCTAAAAGTTTTTGACGTTTTTCGTTGTCTTCCAATTCGTTGCGGCGGGCAATGCTCAAATCGAAAAACTCTTTTTCTTTTTCAATTCCAATATAGTTTCTGCCCAAAAGATTTGCGGCAATGCCCGTAGTGCTACTTCCGGCAAAGGGGTCTAAAATTGTTCCGCCTTCATCGGTAGATGCCAAAATTATGCGATAAAGCAAACGCAAAGGCTTTTGCGTTGGGTGTTTGCCACAAGTTTTTTCCCATTTGCCAACGGCAGGCAAACGCCAAACATCTGTCATTTGCTTGTCGCCGTTTATTTTTTTCATTACGTCATAGTTGAATTTGTGCGGCACTTTTTCGGATTTCCGCGCCCATATTATCAACTCGGTAGAGAAATTAAAATACCGACACGAAAGGTTTGGCGGCGGGTCGGTTTTCTGCCACGTAATGATATTCAGGATTTTGTAACCAAGTTCCTGCAAACAACGTTGAACCGTAAAGATATTATGATATGTACCTGAAATCCAAATTGTTCCGTTGTCTTTCAATTTCGGACGGCAAAGTTCCAACCAACGGCGGTTAAAGTTATAAATATACTCCGGTGTTCCGCCCTTATCCCAATCACCTTTGTCCACGCAAACCTGTTTGCCGCTCTGAACCGAAATTCCTCCATTTGAGAGAAAATACGGTGGGTCGGCAAAGATTGTGTCGATGGAATTGTCGGGGATTGTTTTTAATTCGACAAAACAATCGCCGTGTACCAATTGAAATGTTTGTGACATAACTATTGCTATTTGCGCGTTATGCCACCTTTCATATTCATAGACTACGACAAAAAAACTGCGGGCAAACTTGCTCGCAGTGTGGTCGTAGGAATAACCAAAAGAAAGACAAGCCGCCCGCATTATACGGGTAGTGTTGCTTTTGCTTCTTTCTTTTGATTATTCTTGAAATTTCCTACGTTTCACTGCGAATAGTCAAATAGCAAACGCTATGTTAATATGTATTTTACTTTTATTTCATCATCTTTGTTATGTTATTTAACAACGTTGCAAAATTAACACTTTATTTTGTGATTACAAATAAATCAACAAAAATTTTTGGACATTAAACACGATAATTTAATTCGTTGTTAAATGAAATTGACGTATAAAATCAAAAACTCTAATTGACGATTTGTAATGTAACTATTTTGTTCGGGTTGTAACCGCAATCTTCTATCCACGGATTATCTTTAAATAAATTATTTTTGGCAATAATCTCATTATCGCCAAATGCACGTCCTAAGACTTGACAATTATCCACATCCATGTCTTGGCGTGGTGGTTTGGTATAGCCTTCTGAGGTGTAGAAAATGTATTCATTCATAATATTACCATTTTACTTTATCAATTTGCTGCAAACTTTCGTACATTCCGACAACTCGGTCGTATGTCAAAAAATTGACTCTTTTTGCAATCGGGTTGAACATTGAAACTTGAATTTTGTCCTCAAATTCTTCTTTGCGGTTTTTATCAGCAACAATATAAAAGCCTGCATAAAAATCCTGTAATTCATAGAATTTTGACAGCGAGTTCTTTATATCAGTTGTGTGTTCAACTTCGTAAAAGGCAGATGGCAAGTCCCTTTCATTGAACCAAATCACATCAACTGTTTTCGCTTTGCGTAAAATAAAATCGTGTGTAAAATGAGGGATTTCGGTTGTATCTGTGATTTCTCCCAAATGCTTTCCTAAATACAAGCGACTTTTATCTTGTGCAGGTACGTATGTTTTGCGATTGCGGAGTTTGCCAATCTCGACGAGAAGACCTTGATAATATCCGTGTGTAAACTTTTCTTCGCTTTGATGGTCTCCCTCTTTGAGTTCAAACTTTTTCAAAACTTCATCACGCATCTCTTCCAAAGCCCACAAACCCGGTCTGATGCGGAAAATTTTATCACTTTCCTGCACAATGCGGCGCACACTTGCTTCGGGTGTTTTCGTTTTCCAAGAAGAAAAGTCAACAATCTCATTGAGGCGTTTGAAGGTGGCATATCCGCCTTCATTACGCAACACTTCTATTATTTGGTCTGTTTGAGAGATTGGTTTCATTTCGTATTATTCAATTGGGTTAATACACGTCGAACAACACCGCGCCGCCGCCAACAAACGGCTCGCAATATTTCTCTATCGTTACAGGGTACTTAGAACGGATTTCGCTTAACAACTGCGATTTACCGCCCGCCCACTTTATGAATGGCTTTGCTGTTTTCATTCTCCTTTTTGTTTCTGGAAAGTTATTGAATCTTCATACCATACAGTATAGTAAGAATCACCTTCGCCTTCATCGTAGGCTTCTTCATATTCATCGTCGGTCATTACTTGATGCAGACATTCGTCCGAACAAAAACACGAACCATCTACACAGTAACCAACTATCATAGGCTTTTGACAAACCTCACAAACGCGAAAACAATCCAACGAGTCCGATAATGTACTCCAAAAGTCAGCATTTCCTTCGTGTTTTTGCAGTTGCTTACTTGTATAATGCTTAATATCTGAATGATATTTGAGTTCCTTGCTCAAAAAATCATAAACATTTTCATTTGTATATTCCATAACTTTCGCTGTTTTCATACCGCAAAGTTAGCAAATAATTCTTATTCTTCTCAAACTTTTTTGACAATCTACCTAAAAAAAATCGGAGCGTACACGCGAGCACGACCTTACAAATCTATCTCCCTTTTCACTCTCAGCGTTACCCCTGTTTCTTTCTTGAAACTATCCTCTAACACGGCGTAACGTTGATTCAGAAGTTGGCGTTTGTTGCAAATATACGCCTCAACACATTGGAAATCAGACTTTTTATAAATAGAGAAAAATTTTTCTAATGTTTCTATCAGTTGGAATTTGCCGTCAGAACGCCAACTATCTCCTGATTGACATTTCAATTCAACAAAAATTATGTTTTTCTTATCATTGTAACTCAGAAAACCGTCGCATCTGCCCGAAATGCTACCATCAGCACGATTCCACGTAAGCCAACCGTCAACTGGGTAAAAATCCACCAAAAATTGAGATTGATTGTTGACAATCGCAATCCATTTTTCGCGGTTTTCCACATCAAGATATGCGGGTTGTGTATTGCCGTCGGTGGAATCGTCACACAGACCAAATTCATTTGCGTCGGTTTTGTAAAAAAATTTCCGTTTGAAAAAATCTACTTCTTGCTGCATTGCTCCTCCAATTCTAACAAATCACAAAACAAATCATTAGTATCGCCGAGGGCGTTGTTGAGAAAGTCGTTGTCGCTTGGAAGACCGTTTTGGCGTTCCAATTCTCTGATTGTGTGAGTCTTGTCGTCAAACTCGTAAATAATTACATCGTCAGCGTTGATGGCGGACGATTCAGAAACAATTTTGGCAATTTTTTGTTTGACATCATTGTCGGTGGTCTTGTGATACAACTCTGCCGCCTTGATTGCAAGTATCATATTGCCAATAATATACGGACTGTGCGTTGTAATAATCATACTGTTGTTGGCGGATGCATTGTTGAATTTTAGCAATTCAAAAAGCATATTCCGCTGCGACGAGGGGAAGAGATTTTGTTCGGGTTCTTCGATAATATTGAATACGGATTGTATGTTGATTCCACTCGCAAGCCGCGACAAAAGTATGTTTTTTTGTTCCTTTGTGTAATTCGGGTTGTTGAGGATGTCCGTTGATTGCTCAATGAACATTTCGCGCTCTGAATTGTCCATTTTCTGTTCCCCTTCGGTAATTTTTGAGAGGTATTCCGCTACTACATACATCGGCACAAAGGATTGGAATCCACTTGCTGAATCCGACAGTGGAATTTTATAATCGTCGCCTTTAACATACAGAATGTCATTGAGTTGATTGTATTCAATTGACGTTCCGCTGATTGGAAGTTGAATTGCACTTCCGCTTTTCAAATTCTCTTTTGCCTCTTGAAAAATTTCCTTAAATTCTTGCAGCGATTGTGACCAAAGTTTGAAGCCGTTGCTTTCCTTGGATTTCTTGATTGACGAAACGAAATTCCTTTCGGCGGGGAAATAAGTGATTTTGGGCAACAAGTAGTTGTCTCTGTTATTGCTCGCACCTATCACTCCGTATCTATATTCAATCTTAAAGCAATCACCCGAATAAATGATTTCAGTATCATCTTTCAGATAACTCTCTATGCGGTGATATTCCAAGTATTTTTTGAAGTCGTTATTTATAACATTGAGCGTTGGTGGGTGTATGTGTGGCATTGCAGAACCCACACGATACCTATACAAAAATTTCTCTATCCACGCAAAAGTCGATATAAGTTTTGCAGCGGTACTTTTGCCAGAGCCTTGGTTGCCAATAAATACCGTTACTTTCTTCACCGTAATATTTGCCTCTTTAATAGGTCCAAAATTATGTATCTCAATTCTTCTCATACTGTTTTTTCGTTTACAACGTCGCAAATTTAAAAAATTTATTTTGACAAAGAAATAAAAACCGAAAACTTTTTTTATCTTTACGCCGAAAATATTAACCCAAATCCAATTAAAACAATGAAAAAACTACTTCTAACTTTATTGCTATTTGCGACGGCGTTCAGTTGCATCGCGCAGAAGGCGAAGAACGTTACGGTTTCTACGCCTGACGACTTCATCAAGGCAATCGCCTCCAATACAACCATCACCGTAAAAAACTCTAACATCCTCGCCATCACCGACGCGCTCAACAAGTTGGACAAAAGTCGCGAATTACAGGACTTTGAGAACGCCTCAAAACTCGCGCCCGGCGTGTATTACACGGAGGAGTCAGACGGCAGATCGATTGCAATAGTCAACATCAACAACCTCTCTATCATCGGTGCCAACACCAAAAACGCCGACAACCACATCCAAGCCGAGCCGTCGTATGCCGACGTACTGAGATTCCACAGATGCAAAAACATCACAATCAAGAACATTCGTGCAGGCCATCTGGAACAGGGACATTGTGAGGGCGACGTGTTTGTATTTGGATTTTGCGAAAATGTTAACATCGACAACTGCGACCTCTACGGCTGCGGCGTCAACGGTCTTTCGATGGGCGCGACCAAAGGCGTAAAGGTTACCAACACCGAAATCCGCGATTGCAGCGAAAATATGGTGGTAATCTCCGACTGCCACAACGTCAATTTCGTAAAATGCTATATGCACGACTGCGGGGCGGGCATCGCCACTTGGGGAGATAACTCCCAAATCTCTTACGACGATTGCGAAATCAATGAACAAGAATATGAAGACGGCGGCTACGGCGATTACGGTGGTTACGACGACTACGGCGACGACAGCGGAATGCCGGCATATTTGCACGATCCGGTGAACGCAGCGGGCGATTTGTTCGAGAAGTACCTTTGCAACAATAGCGTCAACGGCGTGGTTTACTTGCACCTTGGCGAAAATCTTGGAGAGGTGATTGTAGCGGAAGATTGCGGCATTCTCGCTGCATTTCTCGTGGTGTTAGATGATGATGGTGAGATTTCCTTTACTTTCTTGGACAAGGCAGACACCAACAAGGACGAACAAATGTTTTTTGGCGACGACCATATAAGCATCGTCAAAAAAGACGGCGCCTACTCATACGAAATCGTGGAAAACAAACTGAAATCGGTATCCTTCCGCACCAAGGCCGCCAATGGCAAAGTGATTACACGCCATGGCAAAACCAAGAATTTGATGAAAGATTGCAGCCAAGACGTTGTGAAACCGCATTTTGAGTTTGACGCCAACAACGTGGAGGAGTACAGAAAGAACCACGAAGAATATCCATGGGGTTAATCATACTACTCTTCCACCGCTTTTTTCATATAAAATATAATGCTCTGCAACCACAACGGTATCATAACCTTTAATTTCTCAACACTCTGTTCGGGAATGATGATTTGCTGAAGGGCGTTGCTATACATAAAATTATCTTTACCAATCGACAGCACCGAGGCGGAAATTGTGATTTGCTTCATCGACTCGCAGTGCTCCAAAGCGTTTGCCGCTATCGAAGTTACGGTGTCGGGAATGGTGATATATTCCTCATCCTTTAAATATGCCACAATAATCGACCCATTGTCCAATAAAAGGCCGTCCGCAAGCGTGAAACGAGGCGATTGGCTGATGATTTCTGTATTTGTCAAACCATTGAAAGGATTTCCCGTCATGGCAGAAACTGATGCCAGGACGACGATTTGGCGCAAGGATGTGCAGCCCTCAAATGCCTTGGTTCCTATCGACACTACAGAATCGGGCATCGTAATCTCTTGCAAAGAAGTACATTCGAAAAACGCACCTTCTCCAATTTTTCAAGGGCAAATATACAAAATCAATTGTTTATATGCAAAAAAATTACCGTCAATTTTCTCGGAAATTGACGGTAATTTTCATTTTGTAATTATTATTAATTTATTCCCTATCCTCGCTAACTTCCACCATCATGCCCTTGGTTCTTGCGAAGACGCGGGCGTTTTCGAGGTCGCGGACGTCGAGGCCGGGGAGGTAGAATGTGCCGGCGTAGGTGGCGGTGAGTTGGGTGCGGAATTGGATGCTGCGGTGGCTCGACAGGGTGAAGTATGTAAACTTCCTGTCGTCGCGGACATCGGTGTATTTGATGTAGCCGCCCGACGAGTAATAGTAATCGTCGTCGTCGTCATCATAACCATTGCCGCCGTCGAGACCAGACATAATCTCCCAACCAGACGGGAACATCTCGGTAATTGCAAGTTTGTTGAGATATTCGTCGCCGTTGTTCTTCACCGTGATAACAGCCGTGAAATCAGTGCCTTGCTTCAAATTCTTGGGCGAAATCTCCTTGCCGTTTTGGTAGAATTTGAGGTCGGCGGAAATCACAGCATTTTCGGCCTTCTCGTTGCCGGGTTCGGGGATGCCGGAGTTGGTGATTTCGGCATAGAGGACACCATTGGTGTTGTTGGTGAAGGTGAGTTTCTGCGGCTCTGTCGAGGTGATTTTCAGGGTGTTGGCGGAGAAAATCTTGTCGGTCTTCACCGTCTTGCTCTCGCCGTTGAACTCGTACTTGCAGTCGATCTTGGAGGCGGGCTTGTACTTGTCGAAATACTTGCCGAGAGCCACGAGCGACAGGCACTCAAACTCGCTGCCAAGCCAATAATCGTCGGAAATACGCTCGCTAATAGCCTTGGCTGCGCGGAAGGCGTTGTCCTTCTGGTCGAGGGCTACAAGGGCGATGAGTTTGCGCGGACTTGCGTAGTTGTAAGTCTTGTTAATCGGGTTCAAGATAGACTCGGCGGTCTTCTTGTTGCCAGAGATAGCGTAGGCAGCGGCGAGATAAATCTTCGCCTCGTCGGTGAGGTTGGGCTGCTCTTTGAGGCGGTTCATCTGCGCGTTGAGGGCGTCGCCAGCGAGGGCGAGGGTGTAGAGGCGGTATGCCTGATTGTCGTAAGACGACTTGCTGTCGGGTGTCCACGCCTCAGCCTTGGTGCGCTGGTATTTCTTCCATTTGTTGAGGAAGTCGGGGTTGATGGAATAGCCCGCCTTCTTAGCCTCCACGATAAACTGACCTGCAAAACTTGTGTACCAAACGTCGGAGTAAGTGCCGTTGCGCCAGTAACTGAGTCCGCCGCCAGTGGTCTGATATGCGTAGATGCTCTTGATGGCCTCACGCACTACATTTTCGTTGGTCTCCTTCTGCTGCGCCGTCTCCTCGGTGATTATCGGGGCATAGAGCAACGGGAACGCCTTGCAGACAGTGTGTTGCAACGATTCGTAGGGGTAGGAGAGGATGTTGGCTACGTGTCCCTCAAAGTTGACGGGCAGGATGCCGCTCACGTTGAGTGTGGCGGTGTTGGTGTTCTTGCGTCCGATGGGCTTGAGGTCGATGTCAACAGTTGCGCCCGGATCCACGGGACGGCTGATTACCTGGTGCGCGGGGGTGTTAGGCTCGCGGATTTGGAGGCGGAGTTCCATCTGCGAAAGGTGCGAACCCGACGCCGCGCTAATCTCCAATTTGCCAAGGCCAGCATCGTCGCCGGTCTCAATCTCAAAGGTCGGGTTCTGCTCGCCCTTGCGGTCAAATACGAGTGTCTGCTCGGTTTCGCCGTTGATTTTCAAACCGTTGGAGGCCTTCACCTTCACTGTTACATTCTTGATGTTGTCCTCGCCTGTAAATACCGTAATGGGCAGACGGAATTTTTCGCAAGTGCCTATCACGCGGGGAGTTGTGGCAAAAATCATGAGGGGCTTGGTAACTGCCGTGGTCTTCTCAGCCTTGCCAAATGCCTTGCCGTCGCCAGCCACCACCATCGTGCGCACAGAGCCGATGTATTTGGGGAGTTTGATGACGTGGGTGTTCTTGCTGCCGTTGGTGGTAAACGGGCCGAGGAACGCCACAACGCTCTCAAAATTGTTGGCGCGGGAATTCTTGCTGCCGCTGCCTTCGGAGTCGTCGCCACCGATGGAGAACATGCGCTCTATCTTGTTGCCAAATGCGCCGATAACGTTGTCGAACATGTCTATCGTGCTTACACCCAACGCCTCACGCGAATAGAACTCCTGCCACGGGTCGGGCGTGCGGAAGTGGGTGAGGTCGAGGATGCCGTCGTCAACGAGGGCTACGGTGTAGGTCATGGACTTGTGGTTTTTCTCCGATACAGTAATCTTCACATCCTGTTCGGCTTGGAGAACGTCGGGCATGGAGATTTCTGGCACAAGATGGGTTTCGGGGTTCTCGATGTCGAGGGGCAACACGCCGTACATCCTGAGCGGCAGGTCGTTGGCGGTCTGCGCGTGGGGCTGCAAAAGTTCCACAAACACATATACGCCCGGCTCCATGTCTGGCTCCACCTTGAATTTATATTCGGTCTTGCCATCATTGGTTTTAATCCATTTGCTGCTAATGACCTTGGTGCCGGTTTCGAGGGTTACGAGGGCATGACCGCCTTCCGACGAAGGAATGTTGATGGTTGCCATGTCGCCCACGTTGTACTTCTTCTTGTCTGCCTCCAACTCTACAATGGTGCTGCCCTGGCTGAGCATCGGGCTGCGGCCAAACGAATCGGGCCAGTCCATATAGAATATGTGCGACGCACTGCGGCCGCTCCTCATGTCGGTAACGTCCACCATGTAGCGTCCCCAATCGGGATAGTTGACGAGGAAACGGTAAGTGGCCTTGCCATTGTCTGCAGCAATGGTGTCGTGGCTGAGGAGCGTGGAGTTGTACTGCGACACATAATTATAAGAGTCGTACCACCACTGCCATTCGAGTTTGTAGAGTTTGACAGAGAGGTTGCGATGACCAGAGATGGCGTTGCCGTTGGCGTCGGTAACTGCGATAGACACGGCTTGAGTCTTGTCAACTTCGAGGCAATGTCCCTGGGTGTCAGGCATTTTGATACCGACGTAGGTGGAGTGGGGGAGTACCTCGATGGAGGTCTCGTCTTTGCTGAAACGCCCGCCCTTCTCGTAAATCTTGGTCAAGTAATATGCCTTCACTTTTGGCGGAAGGCGGTCGGAATCGAATTTGGGCGCAAACCTCGTCTCGCCCCTGTCGTTGAGAGTGCCCTCATAGACCTCCTCGTAGCCGTTGTCGAGGTAATAATTGGCCTTGTCGTCGTCGAAGGAGTAGCCCTCCCACTTGGGGAACGAAAGCGGCACTTCGCGGAGGCGCATCTGCACGTCCACCTTCAAACCTTTGGCAATCGCGCCGTGCAGCCATTTGCCCGCAATCATGCAGTTGTTGCCGGAGTTGGTGAGAACGTCCCTATTGAAATCCATACTTATTTTCAAGCGGTTGGGCAGGATGTTTTCTACGCGGAGTTGCTTGTTGAAACGCGAATTGCCACACGTAATTGTAGCGTCATAACTGCCTGCAACAGCGTTTTCGTCGGTCTTGAAATTGAAGACGTAGAAGTTGCTCTTGTTTTTGTTGACAGTGGTTTTCAAGATTTGCTGCGACTGCGGGTTGCGCACTTCGAGGGTTACGGGGTAATCGTCGGGGAGCGGGTTTTTGAGATCCTCTTTCAATATGAAAGTCAAGTGGATGCTGTCGCCGGGTCTCCAAACGCCGCGCTCGCCGTAGATGTAACCCTTGATGCCGTCGCGCATATCCTTGCCGGAGATGTCAAACTTGCTCATGCTCAACGACTGTCCGTCGTTGAGTTTCAGGTAGTTGCTCTCTGCGTTGCGCTTGACGATGGCAAAATATGCCTTCGGCTGCTTGCCAAAATCGTATTTGCCGTCTGAATCCGTGGAGCCGGTGGCAATCAGTTGTTGCTGATAACCATAGAGTTCCACCTTTGCGCTGCTTACGGGCGAGGATGTTTTGAGGTCGGTAACGTATATCTGAAGCGACTTGTCGTTACCCTTCTTGGCAATCACGCCGAGGTTGGATGCCAAGATGTTTTGGGTGAGGAACTTGTCGCTGTCGTAATACATCTTGAAACACGGGTTGTCGCGCTTCTGCCAGTCGTAGCCCGCACTACTGTAATAATTGTTGTCGATGTACGAGTAGTAGCCGTCGAAATTGTCAAAATCCTTGATGTCGATGTCCTTCTCCATCGAAACATCGTCGCCGCCGTTGCAGGTGTCGCAGTCGAACACCGCGTGGCTCTTGCGGAAGGCAATCTTGATGTTGTAGATGGAACCCGGCTCGGTCTTCACGAGTTTTGAGAGTTCGAGGTAATAACGGTTCCACGCCGTAACTTCCTCAGATTCAGGGTCTGCGATGTGTATTGTCTTGCGGAATACGGGAACGCCGGTCTGCTGGAGGTTGGAGCCGTTGTAATAGTCGGAATAGTCGCGGATGTAACTGAGGATGTTTTTCTCCAAGACTTTGATGATGGTAACGTCCACCGCCGCAAGGTTCACTGCCTCAAAGGGATACACAAGTCCGTCGTCGCCGTCAGGGAGAATCAAGCCAGTCTTGACGCTGCGCACCTGCGGTTTCAGGCGTTCAAAACTGATGTTGAACACCTTGTCGTCCTTGAACTTGGAGCCAAGCACGTTCTGGATGCCTGCGCCGAGGGTGATTTGTCCGTCGCCGTCCTTGCGCTCGGGCGGATATACGTTGACGTAATTGCCCGAAATCTCTATCTTGCAGTCTTTCACAATGGTGTTGCCGCTGCTGACACTTACAAGTCCGTTAAGATTCTGACCCTCCTTGATGGGGTCGGTAAACTCAACGCGCACGTGCTGCGAGGGCGCATCAAATACACGGACGCTCGTGATGCCAAAATCGTTGATGGCGGGGATGGTAACCTCCTTGCTGCCTTTGGTATCGGAGTCGATGTAAGAGCCTGTGTAATTGATAGAAAGGGTCTGTGCCTTATCGATGCGCTCGATGTTTTCGATGGTGAAGCCAAAGACGGTGCCCCTGTCTGCCTCGTGCCAATTGATGGGGAGTTCGTTCCTGCCGATGGCAGCCTTCACAGACTTCTTCACGTTGTCCAAGGATTCTTCGTCGGCGGTCTTCACCGTACCAGCAATCATCTGATATTTAAGGGTTTGACGGTCGGTGGTGGTCTGCTCGTCAATAGTTACCCTGAGGTCTTGACGGATAATCGACACCGGGAACACAAAGTTCTTGAAGTCGCCCGACACGTCGGCTATCTTGCCAAGGTTGAAGTCGAACACGTAGGTGTTGCCAGACGCAAAATCGCCGTCGGGCGTAAACTCGATGGTTCTGTCGTCCACAAAGGTGCATTTGCCGCTCGCCTTTGGGTACACCTTGATGAGTTTGTCGGGGCTGACGTTGCGGTCTATTTTCTCCGCCAACTCGCTGTTTAACACCACCCTTATGGGCTGCGTCTTGCTCACCGTGCCGTCGGTATAAGCCGAGATGTACGGCGCGAAACCAGGGTCGTTGCAATTGACTTTTGGCTTGCGCGCCACGATGGCAATGACTACGATAATCACCGTAACCAACGCCACCGCACCAATTATGATTTTTTTCTTCATAATAGATTTGGGTTTATGTTTAATTATTAATGTTTGTTGTTCGGTCAAAAAAATATCCTATTATAAAACGCCGTAAAGTTAAAAAAGATTTTGGAAAAAAGAATTTTTTGCGGGATAAATTTTTATATGTTTGAATATGGAAATTTCATTAAAAAACGAATGATGAATAAAAAACGGCGATGACAATTTCATAATCATCACCGCCGTTTTTCAAAAAAATTCTTACATCTTCATCACCACATTCCCTTCTAAATCATACACAATTATTTTTTCCTCTTCATACACCGCAAACGTCTTTGGGAAACCGCTTTTTGGGAGGGTTGTGGAACCTGGATTGCAGATGATGCGTCCGAGGGCGTCGCGCTGCAACACAGGCACATGCGTATGTCCGTAGAGGAAAATGTCGTAACCGAATTTTGGCGGCGGCACAGAGCCTTTAACGGTCTGCGAGCCGTCGGGCAGGGTGGGGGAGTAGCGGTGTCCGTGCGTGGCAAAAATCTTGGTCTTGCCGTCAACAATGATATTGTAATCGGACATCAGCGGAAAATCCAAAACCATCTCGCAAACCTCGCAATCGCAGTTGCCACGACAGGCTACAATGCGGTCTGCCAACGGATTGAGCATAGCGCACAAGGCGTTGGAATCGTATCCGTCTGGAATAGGATTTCGCGGGCCATGATAGAGAATGTCGCCGAGACAGATTATCATATCACAGCCCAGCCGCTCAAAATGTTTGAGGGCTTTCTCACAATCGGACGCACTGCCGTGGATGTCCGAAACGATAAAATATTTCATAATTGACAATGGACAATGCGTTATTTCTTCACTTCCTTAGCGTAAACCTTGCCTTGTCCGTCCACCTTAATTTTGAGAAAACGCTTGCCGGCACTTTCGCCGCCAGCCCACGGACGGGCGTACTCGAAGGTTATCTTCGTTTTGCCCGATTTGTTGGGTTCAAAAACGAAGGTCTGTTCGCCGCCCGCGCCCATCAGCGGAGGGTTGCCGTTGTTGTTTGGGGTGTCGTATTTATCCGACAAGAACTTGATGACGCTCTCGCTGTCAATCTTGTACTTCCAAGTGTAGCCAGTGGTGGCGTTGCTTTTCAACTTGACTATCAACGTATTGGCATCGATATTAAAAGACATCGGGTTGTTGCCGTCCGCCGTCGTCGCAAGTTGTGCGTCTGCAATAGATGTTGTCATAATCATCAAAATTGCTGTGAGTAAAACATAAATTTTTTTCATAATATTATCCGTTTAATTGCCGCCTACAGCGGCGGATTTTCTTTAACGAAAATTACCGTCAATTTTACCATCAATTTTCGTCAATTTCTACTTCTTCAAAATCTCCGAAACCTTTTTGGCGAGTTCGTTGCCGCGAAGGTTTTTGGCGATGATGTTGCCGTTTTGGTCGATGAGGACGGTGGCGGGAATTGCGCGGATGCTGTAGGTGCTTGCGCCCTCCGATTGCCAACCCTTCAAGTCCGACACCTGAATCCAGGGCATTTTCATCTGGTTGACAGCGTTTTGCCAATTTACCATGTTTTCGTCCAACGACACGCCATATATTTCGAGACCTTTGGAGTGATAGGCGGCGTAGAGTTTCTTGACGTTGGGCATTTCGGCGCGGCAAGGTGCGCACCACGACGCCCAAAAGTCAATCAAAGTCAGTTTGTTTGCCTTGACAACCTCGCTCAACCGCTTCATGTTGCCGTTGAGATCCACCATAGCAATCTCCTTGAATGGCTTGCCGACAGCGGTTGCATTTTCGGCATCGCGGCGTGCCATAATTGCCTTATAGGTAGGATCGTTGGGCATCTTTTTGCCCATCTGTTCCACAATCTGATCGATGCGCTCGGGCGCGATGTTGTCGCCAAAATACCTGAGCATCAAGCCGCAAGTGGGCGAGGGCATATTGCCCAAGATTGCGTCGGCATAGACATCGTAAACCAGCGTCGAAAGCGAATCAATCTTTTTCTGCGCCGTAAAGCGGGTTACAACATCGAGATTAGCGTTGTTGACAGTTTCGAGGAGCGACTGTGCCTCCTGCGTAATCTTTATTTCACTTTGCTGTGCCGCCTGACGCGCCGCCACCCAAATCTCGCAATCCTTGTTGCCGGAAACCTTGCCCATCTCGTTAGTGGAGTTGGTAAGTTCTACATTTACAGAGCCTTTGGGCGAAACAATGATTTCAATTGCCGAGGCGGGTGCAGAGTTGCGCACGGCAACTATTGTGCGGAGATCCACATCCTGCTCGCTGAGGGTCATCTTGAATTTGCCGCCCTTCACAAAAGCGGTGTCTGTGGGCAAAATGCCACGCTGAGTAATTGCCACGCAAAAAACGGTGTCGCCGTCCTTGCTACCATTCCAAGTACCATTGACGGCGAATCCGTCGCCGGATTTGGTCTGCGCATTGCAGGATGCTATCAGCACCGAGAGCGCGGCCATTATAAACATGTTTTTCATATTTTTATTCGTATTGTTATCTAATTCTTAATCAATAACTTCCGCTACTTCACCTGTCGCAGGGTTGTAAGTGCGGAAACCGTTTGTATCATTGTCGCGGAGGAGATTTTTGGAGAATTTCAGGAGACCGTCAGCCGTTAGAGCCGCCGTTTCGCCTATCGGAAATTCTGCCATCTGCGTCCACGACACGTCGGAGTTGCCATTGTCGGATGTCGCCTTAAAAAGCCTGCCGCCAATGTGCACCCACAGTGTCAATTGGTTGTCTGTGAACATCTTAGGATATTCGTAACTATAATAATCCTGCATTTCCAACGTGTATCCCTCGTCGGGTGTCAGGGTGTCGCCACTGATATTTGGCACACGGCGGATTGCGCGGTTGTAGATGATGTACAAATCGTCGTTATGTATATGAAAATCACATACATAGTCTTTCGGCAGGGTGTCAATTAGCCGTCCGTCAACATAGACTTCCGACTCGCCGTTTTTGAAGTCCGAAAATCCAGCCACCGCCTCGTGTCCGTTGCTTTTATAGTTGCAATATCTCAAAATTTCTGCAAACATTTCTTGTAAAAATTATGCCGCCGCGCCCGTTACCGCGTTGTAAACGAGCCACGCCATATATGCCACAATCGAGAAGGTAAGCACCGCGCCTTCCCAACGCTCGATTTTGTATTTGGTGAAAGAGAACAGCCAAAGCGCAAATATCGAACCAAGCAGCATCCCGAGGTCAAGATTGGTAATTGTTAGACCCCTCATCGGGCAGATGAGACCCGTGATGCCAACAATCATAAAGATGTTGAACACGTTGCTGCCCAAGACGTTACCTATCGCCAATGCGCTCTGTCCTTTGCGTGCGGCTACGATGCTTGTGGCGAGTTCGGGGAGCGACGTACCGCAAGCCACAACAGTCAAGCCCACGACAGCCTCGCTCACGCCCCAAGCCATTGCGATTGCCTTGGCGTTGTCAACGAAAAGGTCGCTGCCATAGACTAATCCCGCGATGCCCAACACTATGAACAACAACGACTTCCATAGCGGCATTTCTTTTACAGATTCGTCCTGTGGCTCGGCGTTGTCCACGTTGCCCTTCTTAGCCTCGCGGATGGTGTAGAGCATAAAGGCGATGAATCCCGCGAACAATACGCCCGCCTCCCAACGTTCTATCGAGAGGTCGAAGGCAAACCAAAACAGCAACACGCTGCCCACAATGGCGAAAGGAACGTCTTTTTTGACGGTGCTTTTGCTGATTACCATCGGGCAGACCAACGCCGTGACGCCAACTATCATCAACGCGTTGAAGATGTTGCTACCCAGCACGTTACCTACGGCGATGTTAGGCGATTCGTTCAACGCCGATACAAGGCTCACCACCAATTCAGGGGCGGAAGTTCCGATGGCGATGATGGTAAGGCCAATCACCATTTCGGGTATTTTCATTTTGGTAGCCAACGCCACCGCGCCGTCGGTCATCTTGTCGGCACAGAAAAGCACGAGCGCAATGCCGACGACCACTAATAAAAAATTCAGAAGCATAATTTTATGAGTTTTATTTTAGGGGCAAAATTAAAAAACATAATTGAAATTATAAAACATCTGAGCGTGATTTTTTTTTGGATGATTAATCACACACTTAGAGCCAAACGAAATTTCAGAACTCGGAGAGTTAGGCATCGGGCAATTATTCCCAGTCAATCACCTTATTTAATGGCTCTCCCAGCGTGTTGTAAGCCTTCAACGCCACGTCTGACTTTTGGGTGTCGTTCTTGGTGCGGTACGAGAGTTCGAGGCGGCAGAGGAGGCGTTTGATAATTGTGATGATGTCGCAGGGTGCATAAAACTGACGCTCAGGCTTTTGCTTGAGGTCGTCGCGAAGAAAACGGTCTATTTCCGGTTTCTCAAACACCGCGCCCATCGTCATCGGATTGATGTAAAAATCCACGCTATTGGCATCGCCGGCGTATGCGAGGATAAAATTTTTGGGGAGGTTGACACCATAGATGGGCATCCCCGTCTCCACCGCGAGCATCATGTATATCAGCGCGAGCGACACGGGGTTGCCAACCTTGTTTGTCATTACCTTGAAGGGGATGCAATTGTGAGGATTGTAAAAATCGTTGGTGCCAGCGGGCTTGAACCTCAGTTTGTTGAAGAAAATATTGTTGAACATCCTCACCTGCTCCAACGGTGTAAAATTGCTTATTTCGTATTGTGGCAGCAAAATTTTGAGGTTGTTGAAGTCGGAGTCAAACACCTGGCGTTCGAGCGCAAAATTATCGAGCCGCGACACAAGCCACGCAATCTGCCGGAGGTCGTCGGGATGCGACTTCCATTGCTCTATCTGTGCTACCACGAGGTTGTTTTGCAACAAAGGCACAATTTTTTCAAAACGGGACATGAGCAGCCCGCTGCCGTTGCCGCTCGCCTTGGCATCCTGCCACGCCTTGGTGAGGTCGGGCAGGATGTTGGCTCCCTCCGCCATAATCTTCTTCTTGACCGCCTTATATACCGCCTTGTCTGGGTCGTCAAGCAGCCGTATCAATGCCTCTGTCTCCTTCTGTGTCATTTTTGTTTATTGTGTGAGTATATTTACAACCTCGCTTACGAGGTTGGGCATCGCGTTGCGGTAGTTGGGCGCAAACTCAAAACAGCGTCTGTTGGCGATTACAAGGCACACCGTAGCCGTCTTGTGTCCGAGCAATTGACCAAGGCCGTTGATTGCACTCGATTCCATCTCGTAGTTGTTGATTTTGAGTCCGTTGTACTCAAAGGCTTCAAGTTTTATGTTAATATCGGGGTCGATGATTGGAAGCCTAACCTCCCTTCCCTGCGGGCCGTAGAATCCGGGGGCTGAAAGCGTGATGCCGGCGCGGTATTTTGAGAGTTTCTTCACCAACTCCGGCGACGACGGCACAAAGTAAGGCACGGCAAGTTTTGGGTTGCGGCGGGTGAAGTTTTGAAACTTTTCTTCAAGCGCAAGGTCGCACACCTTGTCCCTGTCGGCGTAGAAATTGAGCAGTCCGTCCAATCCGCCCGCAATGGCAGTCAGTACGGGAGTGCCGGTGGGGATGTCGGGCTGCAACGAGCCGCAAGTGCCTATCCTTACGAGATTTAGCGACGTGTGCTGGGGCTTCACCATGCGCGTCTCGAAGTCGATGTTTGCGAGGGCGTCGAGTTCGGTAAGCACGATGTCGATGTTGTCGGTGCCGATGCCGGTGGATATTACGCTGATGCGCTTGCCGTTTTTGGTGCCGGTGACGGTGCGAAACTCGCGGTTGTGCTTTATAATTTCCTTAGTGTCAAAGTTTTCAGCAACGATGTCCACCCTGTCTTGGTCGCCCACGAGGATTACATTCTCCGCCAGTTCGCCCGGCAGGAGGTGGAGGTGAAATATAGAACCGTCGTCGTTCAACATCAGTTCCGAATCTGCAATTGGTTTCATATTCATAATTACTGTGGTGTATAATTGTTGTTATCAATGATGAGCCAAAAGTATTACAATAATTTGTGATAAACAAATTTTTTTTCGCGTTGTACGTAAAACACGTAAATCATCTTTCAACGTTTTGCAAAAACGCAATTATACCATAATTTTGCGGCACAAAACAAAAACATTGAAACTATACAAAAAACATTAATAAAAATGACTGAACAATCCAAGAAAGAAGTCAACGACTTCATGGCGAAAGTTATCGCCAAGAACCCCGGTGAGACCGAGTTCCACCAGGCAGTTAAGGAGGTGGTAGAATCCCTTATGGACTACATCGACGAAAACCCCAAGTACAAGAAGGGCAAAATCCTCGAGCGCATGGTAGAGCCTGAGCGCGTAATCATATTCCGTGTTCCGTGGCTTGACGACAAGGGCGAAATCCAGATCAACCGTGGCTTCCGCATCCAAATGAACAGCGCAATCGGACCTTACAAGGGCGGTCTCCGTCTCCACCCGACTGTTAACCTCGGTATCTTGAA
>CAMJWL010000032.1 GCA_946409405.1 uncultured Bacteroidales bacterium | reverse complement strand
GAGAAGGAGAACGCGAGAGGCTAATTGCGATTGCAAGAGGGTGTAGCGGGGTGATGTCATTTGCTAAATTATTTTGGCTGCAAAAGTAGCGTTTTTTACGAAAATTACAAAATATCTTTGAGAGCCTCCCTTTCCTTTTTCGGCAACTTTTTCACCACTTCCTGATACGAATGGTCAACGAGTTCAAGAATCAACTTGTCGCCGCAGTCGCCGTTGAAGTGGATTTGGTTCCAAAATTTCTTGTTCCAATGGAATGCGCCTTCTATGGCGGAGTATTGGTCGCGGAGTTCGAGGGCGCGTTCAGGGTCGCACTTCATAACGGCAAGTTCGGGGTTGCTCATTGCAATACAGGCAAATATCTTGTTGCAGACACGGAATGTCAGCAAATCATCGTCGAAGGGGAAATCTTCGGTTACCTGTGGCAGCGAAAGACAGTATTCGCGAAATTTTTCGATGTTCATTGGTAAAAGTGTTGTAGTGAAAAATCGTATGCAAAATTAACAATACTATCCATAACACGAAAATAATGATTGAATTTTTTTGTAGATTGGCAAAATAAACATTATTTTTGTTGCAAACTAACCGATAAAAATATGACACCACGCGCAAAACAACTGATAGACAGCATGATAGCCTCCGCCGACGACATACAGCGCGAGGTCTTGATGCAATTTTTTAAAACCGGCGAGGGCGAGTACGGCGAGGGCGACAAATTTCTCGGCCTCAAAAATCCGCAGACAAGGGCGTTTGTAAAAGCAAACAAAGACCTTGATTTTGAAGATGTTAAATGCCTGATAGATTCTGAATACCACGAAGTCAGGCTCTGTGGATTCTTGATTTTGGTGGAGCGATACCATAAATTGCAGTCGGCAAGGCTGTTAAACGACATCAACTCGATGGCGGAACGCGATGCAATTGCGAATTTCTACGTGGCAAACTCCAAACAAGCCAACAACTGGGATCTCGTGGACCTCACCGCACCTAAAATTATCGGTAATTGGATAGTTGAAAAAACTTTGATGCAACTCCCTGACAAAGAAGACGTTATACAACGCCTTGCCGAATCAGACAACCTCTGGCAAAAACGTATCTCGATGGTGTTCACATGGACCACCTCGCGGCACAATTTACCTGAATACGCAATCAAATACGCCAAATTTCATCTCGCTGACACTCACGACCTTATGCACAAGGCTGTGGGTTGGATGCTCCGCGAATTGGGCAAAAACTACAGCATGGACGCGCTGCGCGAATTTCTCGCCGACCACCGCAACCAAATGCACCGCACCACGTTGCGCTACGCCATCGAAAAAATGGACGAAAAAGAGCGTCAGCATTGGATGAATTAGGAACAAAATTTGATGTAGTTCATTATTGACTAAATCCGAAATATGAGATTACTTATATTCGTCATATTATTAATACTAACCGTAGCCCACAATTGTTTGGCGCAGGTGGAGTACATATACAGCGATGTCCTCTGCGAGGAGGAACAGGAGATTACTGCGTCGCTGTACACCACCGACCCAAGCAACAAACAACTGTGGATTAACACGTTAATCAAAGCCGAGCAAGCCGTGGCAAAGGAGGAGGACTTATTGAAAGTAACCGGCTCCCTCGCCCGTATCTACCTGATGTACGATGTCATCAACAATCAAAACGGCAAAAACCGCTGCCTCCAAAAAATGATGCACCTTGCCGAGACTTCCGGCGACAACGAAATTTTTGTACGAGCAAAACTTTTGCAGGCGCACAGCCTTATCCACGAGCGGTATTTCGACTCCACAATCACCTGTTATCAGGATGCAATCAAGTACCTAAAACCCAAAAAGGCGTACCGTCAGATAGCGAAACTGCACTGTTTTCTTGCATACGCCTACGACGAAATCCACAACGAGGTGCTGTGCGTCCGCAACATTCTCCAAGCCGTCTCCATCGTGGAAAACGAGTGCAACGACGACCAACTCCTGATGGGCGAGGTCTATCTCCACACTGCAATCATCTATAAAAACCAAGCCGACTACCAAAAGGCTGCTGGATATATCGAGGGTGCGCTGTCTATCTTCAAATGCAACAAGGACTCCGAAAACAAGATGTACCGCAATTTCTACAACACCGCGCTGATTGTAGACGCAGACCTCAAACTCGCCACCAAACAAACCGACGAGGCGATACAACTTTACAATGACGGCATCAAAAATTTCCTTGCAACTGGACTCGACAACTCGGCGCGCAACTCGCTCAAATACCTCAGCGACGGACACAACGGTCTTGGCATCGCCTATCAACGCAAAGACAACGACTCCGCCGCGCTCGCCAATATGTTTCTCGCACTCCGCATCCGCCGCAATCTCGCCCACAAGGACAAAATTGCCGATTCGTACATCACCCTCGGCGAGTATTACAGTGAGAAGAAAATGGCGGATTCAGCACTTTATTATATGGAACGCGGTTTTGTAATGGCTCGCGAAATCCACGACTTCCGGCTGATGACTCACTCGGCGCACACACTGTCCCGTTTTTACGACCACAGAAAAGAATACAAGAAGGCTCTCGACTATCTGCAAATCGCAGAACAATCGTTTTTTGCAGTTTCTGATATGGACAAAATAAGGCAGGTAACACGAGAGGAGATGGACTACATGTTTGACCAAGAACGCGCCCTCGCCGAACAGGTAAGGCAACAAGAATTGGAGCGCGACCAAAGGATAATCAATTGGGTTACAGCATTTTGCACAATGTCAGTAGTATCGTTGACAATCATCATTATCCTCTTCAGCAAGAAAAAGAAAAAAAACCAACTGCTCCGCGAACAGCGCGACGCTTTGGAAGAACGTTCACAGGAACTTATGGTGCAACAGGAGGAGATTTCTCAGAAAAACCAGGAACTCCACGCCACCACCGAAATGCTCGAAGAAAGCAACAAGGAACTCCAAAAACTATCCGTTGTGGCAGCGGCTACGGTCAACGCTATCTTCATCACCGACATCAACGGCAATTTCACATGGTTCAACGAATCTTTTTCTAAATATTCGGGCATTCCATTCGAGGAGCTCAACACCAATCCCGCACTCAAAGTACCGCTGATGCCACAGGCAGCGAAGGACGCATACGCCAAGGTGATGCGAACCAAGAAGTCCGCTGATTTCTTGATGAATATGAAAACATTTGCACCCGACAAAGGCGACATCTGGATGCAGACCACGGTAACTCCTGTATTCGGACAAAACAACGAAATCACAATGATGGTGCTTGTGTGCAGCGACATCACAGAACTCCGCGAAACCACCAAAAAACTTGAAAAAAGCAACCGCGAACTCAAAATGCTCTCCGCCGTAGCATCAATGACCGGCAACTCCATATTCATCAGCAATTATGAAGGCGACATCATTTGGTTCAACGACGCTTTCACACGGAACACGGGCATTACATTGGACGAAATAGGCTCTAATCCCATACTCGATAATACAGCGATGCCGCCCGCCACAAAACGCATTTACGAAAAAGTTATCAGGACCAAACAGCCGCAAGAATACACCACGCAAATCACGCACGTGCAAGGAATGTCTATGTGGGTACAGGTGGCTGTAACACCTATACTTGACGACGACGACGACATTTCGATGATAGTATGGGTAAATACGGACATCACAAAACTGCACGAAACCACACAAATACTCGAAGAGCGCAACAAGGAACTCCAAATGCTTTCAGCCGTTGCCGCAAACACAGGCAACTCCATTTACATCACTACCAAGGAAGGCAAGATGATATGGTTTAACGACGCCTTCTCGCGCGAAACCCACATCCCCAAGGAAGAAATTGACACCCATCCCGCGCTCAAAGCCTCGGCAATGACTCCCGAAACAAGGGCAACTTACGAAAAAGTTGTTGCCACCAAACAGACTCAGACATACACCGCCGAGATGAAGCACTTGGAAGGCAAACCGTTTTGGATTCAATCGTATGTAACGCCGATTTTGGACAACGACGGGGAAATAATGATGATAGTGTGGGTGAGCACAAACATCACCGAACTCCACCACGCATACGAAAAAATCGACTCCCAAAACAAGGAAATCCAAGAATCCATCACCTACGCCCGCCGCATACAGGACGCTGTGCAGCCGATGAAGATTTTTGCGGACGAGATTTTGGGCGACCATTTCATCATCAATATGCCAAGAAACATCGTGAGCGGTGACTTCCATTGGGTTGGTTACAAAAACGGACTTTCCGTGTTCACCGTCGCCGACTGCACGGGACACGGTGTGCCAGGCGCATTTATCAGTATGCTCGGACAGGTGATGCTCAACCAAACACTCAACCAACTCACCCAAATCACCGCCGCCAACATCCTTAATATGTTGCGCAAAAGCATCATCATGCAACTCCACCAACGCGACAAATTTGGAACGTTGAGCGACAGCATGGACGCAAGCATGTTTGTATATGACCGCGAACACTGCATCATCGACTACGCCGGCGCATTCTCTCACGCATATATACTAAGGTTTGGCACGCCCGACGCGGAAACCGAGGCAACGTGCGAGGCTTCCGGCTGCAAGATTGTAACCGACGACCAACATCCCGACGCATACCTCATCCGCCTCAAACCAAACCGTATGACCATCGGCATCGACAAGCGCGACACGATACCATTTACAGGCATACAATTTAAGGTGAACCACGGCGATATTGCCTACGCCACCACCGACGGCTACCCAGACCAATTTGGCGGCGAAAAGCAAAAACGTTTTTATGTCGCCAACTTTGAAAAACTGCTCCTCCAATGCTGCCACCTGCCGATGGAAGAGCAGCGTAAAACGTTGGAAAAGACCTATTTGGATTGGAAAGGCGACTACGAACAGACCGACGACGTACACGTGCTTGGCATCGTGCTCTGATTTATTTGCATTTCCCACAAAAAAACGCTAACTTTGCCGTCCGAAACTATACTTATTACAATGGAAAGAACAGAATGGCTTTTGGGCGGCGTATCGGTTTTGGAACCGATGACAGCCCTCACCGACTTCATCATAACAGCCGTGTGCCTCGTGGCATACGTCCGGCTCCGCCGCACATCCAAGGCAAACGGCGGATATATGCCGCATTATCCGCATTTTTTCCTCACGATGGGGCTTTGTACATTATTTGCAGGGCTAATGAGCCACGCCTTCGCATATTTTTTTGTAGAGCCGCTACTCACCAAGCCGCAAATCGCGCTCCTCGATTGGTCAGACAAATTCGCCTACCACATCCACAATATGCCCAATTGGCTTTTCAACATAACATCCGCGTCCCTCTTTGAACTTTCGCTCGTGGATCGCGCCGCCGACCTCGCGCCCGACATTTCAAGGAAACGTTGGCTTGCAACCATCACAGCAGAATCGATTTTGGTATTGGCGTTGATGATTTTTTATGTTGATTATAATGTCGCCGCCGCACACATCGCGTTCACATTGTACGCCGTGCTCGTGCCGTTGCAATTGATGGTAAAGAAACACCAATTCGGCTCGGAGCAAAAACTCTTGCTCATTGGCGCGGGCGTGATGTTGTTTTCAGGACCGGTAATGGCAACTAAATTTCAGTTGTCGCCGTGGTTCAATCACAACGACATCTCGCACATCCTTATAGCGACCTCAATGTTCATCTTCTACAAATCCGCAACAATCACGCTTCAAAATGGAATACATTCCCTCAAAACTTCTGACGACAGCAGTAGATAATTTCTCCAAACTTCCCGGCATCGGGCGCAAGACCGCGCTCCGTCTCGTCCTCGACCTCTTGAAGCGCGACACAAGCACCGTCAACGCTTTGGCGGAGTCGTTGGTTAACCTCAAAAAAAACATCAAGACCTGCCGTGTCTGCGGCAATCTTTCTGACGAGGAAACCTGTTCCATCTGCGCCAATCCACGCCGCGACCGTGCAACAGTCTGCGTAGTAGAAAACATCCGCGACGTCATCGCCATCGAGCAAACAGGCACTTACAAAGGCACTTACCATATTTTGGGCGGGCTAATCTCCCCTATTGACGGCATCGGCCCCGGCGACCTCAACATCCCGCAACTCTCCGACCGCATCGGCGACGGCGGCAATGTCAACGAACTAATATTTGCCCTGAGCGCAAATATGGAGGGCGACACGACGTGTTTTTATCTCTCGCGGTTGTTCTCGGATAAAGTAAACAAAATCAGTCAGATAGCACGCGGCGTAGCCTTCGGCGGCGACTTAGAATACACCGACGAAGTTACATTGGCAAGGTCATTGGAAACGAGGACTGTTTACAATGCATAATTAAAACACAGTTCCTGCGACCAAAGCAAGCAATATCGAATAATATTTAGAATCGATGCTGTCTGCACGTGAGGTCATTACGACGGGAGATTTAACACCGGCGAGGACGGCGGCAATGGTAGAATTTGCGAGTTTGGTATTAGCCTTATAAAAAGCGTTGCCCGCCTCAATTTCGGGGAACACAAGGCAATCGGCGTCGCCGTGGATTGAGCCTTTAACATTCTTAATATCAGCGGCTTCCTTATTGATGGCGACATCAAGACCAAGCGGACCATCCACAATGCAATCCAACTGCCCGCGCTCGCTCATTTTGGAAATAATTGCAGCGTCCTGACCCGCAGTAATTGCAGGGCTAATCAACTCCGTCGCCGCCACGAATGCCACTTTGGGGGTTTCGTTGCCGAGGATTCTTGCCATTGATGTCAACGAATTGAGTATATGCAATTTTTGTTTGAAATCTGGAGTGGGCATCACCGCCGAATCACCAAAAATAATCAGCCTATCAATGTTTGGATTTTGCATCACTGCAACGTGATTGATGGTGCTGCCAAGCGTCAGGAGACCTGTATTGCGGCTGAGCACGGCTTTGAGGTATTTTTCCGAACTAATCAAGCCCTTCATCAAAATATCCGTCTCGCCTACCGAAACCTTGCGGCAGGCAGTCTGCAACGCAGCATCATCAAACGGAATGTCGCAAACTTCATAATTGGACAGCGCGACATTGGCTTTTGCGGCGGCATTCTTGATACGCTCCACGTCGCCCGTAAAAACCACATCCACAAGTCCCTGATTCCTTGCACGTTCCACCGCAATGATGGTATGACCATCATACGGACACGCCACCGAAAGTTTTTTACGTCCAACCTTCGAAGCCAGCCCTTCCAACTCTTCCAACTTAGTAATCATTTGCGTAATGTATTAAATACGAAAAATATTCCACAAAATTAATGTTTTTTTGGATAATTCAATGTTAAAAGTTTATTATTTTTTAGCATAAACAACAACGAAAACTTATTGTAAATGTCGCAAATTTTTATTAATTTTGCGGTCTGAAAATGGATAAGGCTTTGAAACAGAATATCATCGACAAATACAACGTACCTGTGCCGAGGTACACGAGTTACCCGCCCGCCAACTATTTTGCAGAGTTTGGCGAGGGGGACTTTCGCGATGCGGTCTTGCAATCAAACGGCGCAAAAGACCGCAACCTGTCTTTTTACATACATTTTCCATACTGTCCGAGGCTGTGCCATTATTGCGCCTGCAATTCGTATGCAATGCCGCAAAACGTTGATGTTCAAAGATATATCGACGCGCTGCATAAGGAGATTGATATGATATTGCCACTTTTGGACGGCGACCGCAAAATCTCTCAAATCCATTACGGCGGCGGCACCCCTACAGCAATGCCTTTGACGGCAATCAAAGAACTTAACCAACACTTAATCAGCCACTTTGCGACGATTGAACGCCCCGAAATTGCCATCGAATGTCATCCCGGATATTTGGACGCCGACGGATGGGAAAAATTGGCGGAGGCTGGTTTCACAAGAGTAAGCATTGGAATACAAGATTTTAATACTCAGGTACTTAAAACCGTAAACCGGAAACCGTCGCTCCTCGGAATGGACGAAATTTTCCGAATTCTTCGCTCCCACAAAATCGGCATCAATCTCGATTTTCTCTACGGACTGCCGATGCAAACGCCCGAAAGTTTTTATGAGACTATCAGTCAGGCAGTTGCGCTTGCTCCCGATAGGCTTGTAACATTCAGTTATGCTCACGTGCCGTGGCTCAAAAAGGCGCAATTGATACTTGAAAAAGCGGGACTTCCGGCTGCCGACGTCAAGGAAAAAATGTTTGACCAAGCCGCGCAACTACTTGCAAATGAAGGATATGTGCGCGTCGGAATGGATCATTTTGTAAAGCCTGATGACGAACTCAATATCGCACTCCAAAATCACACCCTCCATCGCAATTTCCAAGGATATTGCACGCGGAGAACGACGGCGCAGGTGTATGCATTTGGCGTAACGGGAATCAGCCAGTTGCAAATGGCTTACGCTCAGAATACCAAGGACATAGCGGAATATATTTCGATGGTTGACGAGGAAAAAATCCCCGTTAAAAAGGGTTACAAACTCAATCATCAGCAACAAAAAACACGCGACGTGATAGAATCATTGATGTGCAATTATTACGTCGATTGGCGCGACATTGCCGAAAAATGGAATGTAAATGTTGACGAAATAAAATCCGCAACTGCCTACAATTCAGAGATTTTGGTGGATATGAAGAATGACGGGATTTTGGATTTTGACGACAATACAATCAGGATTACCGCCGACGGCTCGCCTTTTGTGCGCAACGTTGCCGCCGCGCTCGATCCGCTGATGAAAAATACAACAAAATCATTTTCAAAACCAATTTGAAATGAAGACAGATATTTTGATAATTGGGGCAGGACTTACAGGCCTCACAACCGCCTACACGTTGGCATCCAAGGGCAAAAACGTCCAAGTTTTGGAACGTATGGAACGTGCGGGCGGTCAAATTCACACTCACCAAGAGGACGGTTTCGTGTATGAAAGCGGACCCAATACAGGCTCGATTTCCAACCCCGAAGTCGCCGAACTTTTTGACGAATTAGAAAAGATTTCCGGCGGCAAGTGCAAGTTGGAAACCGCGCCTGACGCCGCTAAAAAGCGTTTGATTTGGAAGGGCGACAAGTTTCACGCGCTGCCTTCGGGTCTTGGAAGCGCGATTTCGACGCCGCTTTTTACGCTTGGCGACAAATTTAGGATTCTTGGCGAACCGTGGCGCAAAAAAGGCGAAAATCCCGACGAAAGTGTTGGCGAATTGACGCGCCGCAGACTCGGAAAATCTTTTGTTGATTACGCCGTAGATCCTTTTCTGTCAGGTGTTTACGCGGGCGACCCAAACACATTGGTAACTCGTTACGCTCTGCCAAAACTTTATAATTTGGAGCAAAATTACGGCTCTTTTGTGCGCGGCGCGATGAAGAAGGCAAAAGAGCCAAAAACTGACCGCGACCGCCTTGCAACAAAAAAAGTTTTTTCGGCTGTTGGCGGACTTAGTAACATCACGAAGGCAATGTCTGATTATCTCGGCGACCGCATTACGTTGGGTATCAACAATTTGAAGATAACGCCATCGGGCAGTACGTGGATTGCAACATTCACCGACCGCGATGGCAACCATCAGTCTATCAGCGCGTTGAAGGTGGTTACAACTTGCGGCTCGTATGTTTTGCCGGAGATTTTGCCGTTTATAGAGCCGTCAACAATGCAAAAAATCAACAATCTCAAATACGCCCCAATGGTGGAAGTGAGTGTTGGCATCAAAAATACTAACGGCTTGGATTACAAGGCTTTTGGCGGACTTGTGCCGACCTGCGAACACAAACAAATTTTGGGAATTTTGTTCCCATCGGCTTGTTTTACGGGACGTGCGCCGGAGGAAGGCGCGTTGTTTTCGTATTTTATCGGCGGCGTCAAACACGCCGAAATGCTTGAAAAATCGGATTCGGAATTGACGACAATTGTGGAGGATGTTTTTCACGAAATGCTGAAATTCCCGAAAAATGTCAACCCCGATTTGATTCGGATTTTCCGCCATAAAAACGCCATTCCGCAATACGAAATCACTACGGGTGAGCGACTTGAAACCGTGGAACAAACCGAACACAAATATGAAGGGCTGTACATCGCGGGCAATCTCCGCGACGGCATCGGAATGGCGCACCGCATCAAACAAGCCCGCGACATTGCACAGAAATTAACGTAAATACGCCGTGCGCCGCCTACGGCGACGTGGGGTTTTAAACGAAAATTACCGTCAATTTAGACGTCAATTATCGAAAATTTTTTTCTACAATGAGTGAAAATGAACGATAATTTTTTTTAAAGTAATTGATGGTAATTGACGAAAAATTGATGGTAATTGACGTTCAAAAAAAGCCGCCGCAAGGCGGTGAAACAATAAAAATTGATGTTCAATAAATGTTCAAGATTTTTGGAAATATAACGACTAATCGTCCGCCGGTGTGGTTGATGCGGCAGGCGGGGAGGGTGTTGCCAAGGTATCGAAAATTAAGGGAAACTTATAGTTTTCGGGAACTGATGGAAACACCGCAACTCGCTGCGGATGTTACACTTATGCCCGTTGACGACCTCGGCGTGGACGCTGCAATTATTTTCAGCGACATACTCACCGTGCCGACGGCTTTGGGGATGCAAATCGAGTGGACTGACCACGGACCGAAATTTCCGCAGCCATTGTGCAACGTTGAAAATCCGTCGAAATTTCTAAAAATTCAACCCGAAAAATTTGAGCACGTTTACAAGGCAATTGACATTGTTGTAAAAGGAAAAAAAGTACCGCTAATTGGATTTTGCGGCGCACCGATGACAACGTTGTGCTATATGATTCAAGGTGTTAGCGGCAAACAAAATTTTCCCAACGCTAAAAAATTCTTTTACCAAAATCGCACAGAAACTCAAAAATTGTTGGAAATCATAACGGAAATTTCTATTGAATATGCGTTGAAACAAATTGAACACGGCATCGAAATTTTCCAAATTTTTGAGAGCAATGCTGGACTTGTGCCGACGGATTTTTACGAGGAATTGATGTTGCCATCCGTAAAAAAAATAGCCAATGCAGTGCGCTCCAAGGGCGTTCCTGTGATATTTTTCCCGAAAGGAATTGGTTGTGGATTACGGTTAGCGACGCCCGATTTTTGCGATTTTGTGAGCGTGGATTGGCAGACAAATATTTTGGACGCGCGAAAATTGGTGCATCCTGAGGTGGGTTTGCAAGGAAATTTTGACCCGCACTTGCTCTTTGCACCGCAAGAAATAATTGCTGCCGAAGTGGAAAAATACAGAAAATTTTTCGCCGAAAATCCCAATTGGATTGCAAATTTAGGACACGGTGTTTTGGCAGAAACGCCGATTGAAAACGTTGTTTTTTTTATCCAAAAATTAAAAGAGTTACAATGATACAGTATAAGTCTATAAATCATCAAAATACATCGCTCTCCGACCGCGAAAAATTCTTCAAGGAATTCAACCGTGACGGAGTGGGACCCTCGGTTTTTTTGCAGACTTGCAACCGTGTGGAACTCTATTATGGCGACGGCGACATCCCCGACGATGTTGCGCGTCATTTGTTTCGCGTGGTGTGCGGTTTGGAATCGGCGATTACTGGCGAAAAAGCCGTTCAAGGGCAGGTGAAGGACGCATATCTCGCCGCCCGAAATTCTCAAAAACTCCCCGCCGAAATGCACAAACTTTTTGAAAGCGCGTTGCAAATCGGCAAGCGTGTGCGCAATGAAACCGAAATTTCGCATGGCGCGGTAAGCCACTCGTTGGCGGCAATCGAGATTATCGAACAGGAAAAAATCGACCTCCAAAATGCAAGGATTACCATCATCGGCGTCAACAAACTGACAGCCGACATCATCAAATTTTTACATAACAAGGGTGCAAAACTCGTTTTCCTTGCCAATAGAACCGAAGAAAAGGCGCGCAAAATGGCGCAACCGTTTGGCATTGAGGTCTTTGCGCTTGAAGACAAGGCAACCTTTATGCGCGATACAGATATATTAATAAGTGCGACATCCGCGCCTAATTCAATTATCTGTAAGTCAGACATTAACCCAAAACATCGACTTATCGCGATAGATCTTGCGTTCCCTCGCGATATTGAACCTGATGTTACTGAAATAGAGGGCGTTAGGCTCTACAATCTTCACGATGTGGAGCAAAAGGTGAAGGACAACATCTCAATCCGTGAAGATGAAGTGAAAAAAGCCGAGGCTTTGATTGAAGAGGAAATCACTGAATTGCAAGGAATTATGGAGCGTAGAAAATTATTTGTAAATAAATAATCAAAAAAATTTGGTTTTGTACGCTTTTTGTGTAATTTTGTGGAAAATATTAATTACGAGAGATTATGGCACAAGACAATATGACCGCAAAACGCAAAATGAACCTGATACTCATTACATTTGGTATCGGGGCTATCATTGTGATGGTAGTTACACTCGGATTTATAATGCAAAATTTGCTTGGCAATAGCATTGAGCAAAATGTAAAATCCGACCTCAAAGGCTTCACAGACAAGCAAAACGCCTACAATTATGCTTTCTCGTTGAGCAACAA
The DNA here is from genome assembly GCA_946409405.1 of uncultured Bacteroidales bacterium. Lineage (GTDB taxonomy): Bacteria > Bacteroidota > Bacteroidia > Bacteroidales > UBA3824 > UBA3824. The sequence continues at coordinate 10,850 of CAMJWL010000032.1, read as the reverse complement.
TCAGATGCTCAGCACGGTGGAAACGCATTTTGAAATTAAAGGAGGACTGCAAATCACCGACGAAACTATGACCATAGGCTCCACTGAAACCAAGGTCTGGCGTATTGGCGACGAAATCATCAATCTTAATAACGATTTGATTATCAAGCTTGTATCGGCAGCAAGAAATAATCATTTTAGTGTCTATCAAAAGACTCCGTCCGGCTACGTTGTGATTGCAACGTCCATCAAGAAAAACGGAGAGTACATCAATGGTTCTATCCTAAGCGACAAAAACGTCGTGGATTTAATGGAGCGTCGTGAGGTGTTTTACGATAGCACTTTTATAGAGAATGTCGGTTACGTTGGTACATTTAAACCGTTGATAATCAACGGTGAATTGATTGGAGCTTGTTTTACAGGACAGGACGAGGCTACCATCAGTCAAGAGGAAAATGCATTTTCGTCAGCCACTTTCCTTATTCATGGTTTTACGTTGTGGACCAAAGATCCCAATTTTTGCTACGTTGTTCCCGAAGACAAAAAGAAGGATTGGTCGAAGATGCCCGACGATGTTTATGCAGAAATGACCAAACATAAGGACGGCGAGGTTCATAAGATTAATTTCAAATATCTCGGTACAGACTACGAAATGATGTATTTGTACAATGCGCCAATATATTCTTATTTGCAATTTGTGTTTCCGGTTTCAGACAAATACTCGTCGGCACCGGCTGCCGTAACTCCTATGGCATTGGCAGTTGCAGTCATTATTATAATGCTGATTATAGCCACCAACCGCCTTTTGAATAAGGTAATCAAGGACGTAGGCGGCGAGCCGAAATTTGTAAAGGTAACAGTTGACAAAATTGCAAGCGGAGATATGACCGACTCAGATTCGCCTGCTGCAAAGAAATCCACAGGCATCCTCCGTTCGGTATATACCATGGCAGAGAATCTGAAGGACGTTTTGCAGAAGATTTACGACGGTGCCAACCAATTGCAAGTGTCGAGCTCCGAAATCAACAAAACCACGCAAACTCTCTCGCAAAACGCTAATGTTCAGGCTTCTAACGCTGACAATATTGTGTCGTCGATGTCGTTGATAGGCGAGGAAATCCGTACTAATGCTGAGATGACTTCCAAGGCAAGCAAGATTACGCACAAGGTAATGGATGACATCGATACCATCAAAGATGCTCAAGAAAAAAGTTACAAGGCGGTTAAGGACATTTCTGAAAAAATCGATATTATCAACGATATTGCTTTCCAGACCAACATTTTGGCACTTAATGCAGCTGTTGAAGCAGCCCGCGCTGGCGAGCATGGAAAGGGTTTTGCCGTGGTTGCCGCCGAAATTCGCAAACTTGCCGAAAAGAGCAAAAATTCTGCAAATGACATCATTGCTGGAGCAAAGACCAGCGTGGATGCTACTGCAAAATCTACCGAATTGATCAACAATATTTTGCCCGACATCAACGAGTGCGCCTCGCTTATTGAAATGGTGGAAATGTCGGCAGACAATCAAAATAATACGATTCAATCTATTGATATGTCTATCAAGGAGTTGAACTCGTCGATCCAAGGCAATGCTGCGGCAAGTGAGGAACTCGCCGTAAGCGCACAGGAACTCAACAATCAGGCGGAGGGATTTAGGAACAGCGCGGGAGTGTTTAAATTTTAATTATTGCAATAAAAAAAGTCCAAATCACAGAATTTTGTGGTTTGGACTTTTTTGTAACATTGAGGTTTCTTATTTGGCGACTGTCAAGTGCATTCCGCAGATTGTCAGGCCGTTGGTCTTGGCGAAATCGAGGATTCTCTTGCGCGAGGCAATTGCTTTTTCCTTGTCGCCGTCAAAATTGGGACAATACTCAGGGTACTTCAATTGCAATGCAAGGGCGTGCATCAAGTCGCCAATAATCAGCAAATTACCTTTTTGGAATGCGGTGTGTCCGGGCGTGTGTCCCACGGCGTCAATCGCCAAAACATCTTCGGGCAGTTTGTCGCCAAAATTGAACACGTGAATTTTGTCGCCGTATTTTTCAAACATCTTGACAGCCTGTTCGCCTTTGCCGAGGTCGGACTCCTTCTCCAAACGCGAAACATAAACCTCCGCATTCGTGAAAACTTTTTCGCCGTCTGCATTCAACATTCCGCCAATGTGGTCGCCGTGGAAATGCGTAATATACACATAATCAATCTGTTCGGGCGTTACGTTGATTTTGGAAAGTTCGTTGAGGAGTTGACCATTCCTCGACGGGCCCAATCCTGCGTCAAAGAGAATCGTTTTGCCGTTAGTCTTTATCAGATAGGCACTTATGGACGACGGCATACCATCGGGCATATTGACATCCTTTTTGACATCCTCAGGAACGTTGCCAAAGAGGTCAAACGGGAATTTGTTGTCGCCCTCGTTGTCTTTGAGCCAATAGAGCGTGAAACCGTCAAAGGCTTTCTCCTTTGCGTCAAGAAACTTGTAATCAGACTGTTGCGGAGTCTCCGCATTGTTTTGCGCGGTGGAATTGTTTTGCGCATTGTTTTGCGTGCTGCCACCGCAGCCCGCAAGCGCAATCGCCGTCATTGCGGCTACAAATAGTTTTTTCATCATTTTATTAATTATGTTTATTAATTAGACTAATGACGGGCGCAAAAGTAAAAAGAGATTTATTGTTTTCCAAAAAATAATTATCTTTGCAGTACGAAATAATTAACGAAAATGGATACTAACAGCAAGATAATCAAGATAATAGCCCGTGGGAGTCGTCTCTCGAAAATCCAAGTGGAGGAGTTTAAGAAAAAATTTCCTGAAATCCGCTTTGAGACGGAATATGTTTCGTCTTTTGGCGACAAAAACCAAGAAATTTCGCTCCTTAACGGCGAGACTCCCGACGATATGTTTACACGCGAACTCGACCGCGCAATCATCGACCGACGCGCCGACATCGCCGTACATTCAGCCAAGGATTTGCCGCAAAATCTCAATCCACAAATCCGCGTTGTGGCTCTGTATGAAGCATTTGACAAGACGGATTCGCTTGTGAGCCGCGACAACATCAAACTCGCCGACCTTCCCGCCGGCAGCAAAATTGGCACGAGTTCGCCGCTCAGGAAAAAGGAACTTCTCGCCCTGCGTCCCGACCTCGAAATAGTTGGCATCCGTGGCTGCATCGAAGACCGCGTGCAACAGGTTCGCAGCGGCAAAATCGACGCGGCAATCGTGGCAACTTGCGCACTCAAACGCCTCGGAATGGAAAACGAAATTGCCGAAATCCTGCCCTTTGCCACGCATCCGATGCAAGGACGATTGGCAGTAACAGGCAGGGCGGACAACGATTTGATATTCAAGATGTTTAGTCGTGGTTCGATACTATGAAAACTCTTTACACAGGTGCAATTTGCCCCAATCCCGAATATCTGCACACGCCGTTGATTGAGATTGTTGCTTTGGACGACAATAGCCAATTAAAATCGGCAGTTGAACGGTTGCAAGAGTTTGATTACTTGCTATTTACGAGCCGATTTGCCGTAAAATATTGGGCGGAGGCAGGCGGCGGTTTCAATGTTGAAAACGTAGTTTCCATCGGAACAACAACTTCGGCGGCGTTGGGCAAATTGGGCGTCCAAAATATCAATCAACCCGAAAAAGATGATTCTTACGGCGTCATTGATTGGTTTGCGACGCGAAAAAATGGTAAAGTTTTGATACCGCGCAGCAACATCGCACTGCCAATAATTCCCAACGGATTGAGGGCGTTAGGCTTTGACGTTGAAACAATTACAGCCTACAAAAACCAAATGCCCGCGAATCCAATAAAGGTAAATCTCGACGATGTTGACAAGATAATTTTCACGTCGCCAAGCACCGTGGATAATTTTGTGAAAATTTATGGCAAAATTCCTGACGACAAAATTTTGGAGACGCGGGGTGTGGTAACGGAAAAGAGATTGGCAGAGAGAAAAGAGGAGTGAGGAAATACAGCGATTTCATTTTAATTTTTTAACACCGAATTAAACAAATAAAACAAAATAATTTATTAAACTAATAAATTAAAAATCAACAAGTTAATTTTTAATTTTACGAATTTAACAAAGACACTTATGAAATTTTATATTCGTTAAATTCGCTGCCGCTTGCGGCACTTAGCGCGCTACGTCTCTACCACATCATTCTCCTTCCAAAATTATTTCGTGCCATATTCCTTTGTCAATCAATTCTTTGGCAAAGGCGCGAACTTGTTCGACTGTGAGTGCGCGGACAAGTTTTGCTGAGGTTATGCGGCGGTCGGTGCAGTCGTTGAGGTAATAATTTCTAATATTATCGGCATCCTCTTTTATCTTTATAAATTTGTAGGTGTAGGATTCTTCAAGGAATTTCAATTTATTGTCGATGTAGGTCTTGACGTGGCGTTCCGTTACCCAATTGCCGTATGCCATCTGCGAAATTATTGATTGGATGCTGTCGAGAAGAGGACGTGCATTTTTGGGCAGACAAGATGTTTGGACATATACAATCTGTGCATTGTTTGGTTTCTTATTGAAAAAATAATAACTAAACATATCGTAAACTCTGCCGTCTGTCTGCCGTATGTTGTTGTACAACAGTTCATAAAGAATTGTCGCAAAAGCATCCGAAACAATGTGCCGCTTCTGCGAATATTGAAAATTGTCTTTCAAAACATAGTTGATAGTAATGTCGGTACGCGGCCCTTCCGCTTTGTAGTGGTAATACGTCGTGTCGTTGTAATCCTTGTACTTATATGCCTTGATGTCAGCGGGTTGCACGGGTTGCGGCTGCGTTGGCAACGAGCCCAAATATTTCTCCAAAAACGGTTTCAAATAACTTGGCGAATATTCGCTGTTGATGATGAAAACAGAGCCGTTGAAATTGGAATAATACCGATTGTAAAGGTCGCGCATCTCGTCAACTGTAATATTTTCAATGACTTGCGGCGAGAGCGGGGCACAACGGTCTGCGTATGCTGTATCAAGATACGATTTTGTAAACAATTCGTCAAAACGGCTCATCAACGGTTTTTCAGTCTTGGAATCTATGGCGTATTTGAGTTTGCAATTATTGAGACGCATTGTGTCTATGTCTTTGTTAGTCAGACAATAATACATATATCTGAGCCACGGCTCGGGTGGTATGCCCGTTAAATCCGTATAACATAAAAAATCATCCAAATTATCTGAAACAGAAAATGTTGTATGTATCCTGTCGTTGTTAATCGACATATACGGCGTTGCCCTCACGGTGTTTAGCATTTTGATTTTTTGAGCATCCTCGTCGCCAAAATTGGTCAGCATACCTGGTCGAATTCCACGTATTTGAAAAAAATATTTAGGACAATCCTTGGCGCTTACCACCGCCTTAACACCATTTTCAAAGGTAAATTCCGTGGCGTCAAACTCTTTTATCTTGCGCTGCGAAACCGTCTTGCCGGGCTGATTGACATTCACCTGCAATTCTTTTATAAAACGTTGACAATTAGGATTCTCGGCGTATTTATATGCGGTTTTGTCATCGACAGAATTTCGCGCTGCAAGATACACGTCCAATGCTTCTTTTGGGTCTGCGCCGCCGGGCAAAGTAAGGACGGCAACGGTGTTGGAATCGGCTATCATTTTGGTAAAATAATCGTGCGCCATTCCCGCATCAATTCTGCCCAATCTATAATCAATTAATGCTTCCCAAATTTTATCATCAACTATATAATTGCCATAGACAAAATTGCTGACATAAGTATCTTTCAAATGTGCGTTGCCAAGATTATTGTTTCTGCCTTTTGAAAAATCAACACTGTCATTCAACGATTTGGAATAGTCAAGGTCGTGAAAATGAGCGTTAATCTCTTTTTTTGTCCAACCGTAACGTCGAATTTTTTCCAACTCCTGCTCGACAGCGACGACAGCCTTCTGCCAATTTTCGGGTGCAAAATCAACACGAATTATAAAAGGAATGTCGTCGAGTGCTTGATAATACTCAATATCGCTTATTACCTCAACGTTATCAAACAGCATTGTCTCACGTTTGATGCGCTTCAAGCGGTCTTCTATGAATTTTTTTAACCGCCTACGCATATCGAATTCAAGATAAAAAGCCACCGTATTGCGCTGACGTAGAAGGCTTTTGTTGGGCATATTGAAAAAAATTTCAAAACTGCCTTTTTCATTTTTGTCGTCTTTGATAGTTATAATGTCGGGGGCTGTGTGCTTGGTGCGCGTGAAGGGATAGACGGGAATTTCGTTGGAGCCGCGTGGAATGTCGCCGAAAATTTTAGCGATTTTGTTTCCTATTTCGAAGACATTAACATTACCAAATACTACAATAGCCTGATTCTGAGGTTGATACCATTTTCGATAATAATCCTTCAAATTCTGCAAAGTCATCTGATTGATACTTTCGAGTGTGCCGATAACGGGTCGGTCAGCGTAGCGAGTGCCGCGTGTGATTTCGCCAACTTTATTATAAACCATTGTTGAATTTCGCATACGGTATTCTTCGAGGATGATTTTGCGCTCGCGGTCGAGCAATCCGCCCTCAAAATCACAGTTGGCAGCGATGTCGCGCAAAATCAGGAGGCAAGTGTCGATGTTAGTCGCATTGTCTTTGAGAGCGACTCTATCGATGTAATACTCTGTGTAGTCGTAGGATGTGGAGGCATTGGTACTACCGCCGATTCTTTTCACAAAATCCGATGCGGAATTGTCCGGGAAATTTTTTGTCCCGTTGTAGGCGTAATGTTCAACAAAATGCGCCACGCCGAGTTGGTCGTCGTCTTCCTCGAGCGAGCCGGATTTTTGGATTAATTGGAAAAACGCGCTGTTTTCGTAGCCGCCACGGTTGGTCTTGTAGATGTAGTAGGTCAAGCCGTTAGGGAGCGTGCCTTTCACTACATTTTTACTCAGCGGAATCTCCTGCAATGGCGGAGTCTGATATTTCGTAATCCTTGCAATTGGCTGCATCGAGCCAAAATCGCTTTCGCCATAAAGTCCTTCGCGCGTCTTCTCGCGCAGAACATTGCACGCCGACAAAACCATCAGCGCAACGATAAAAAATGTCAGTTTCGGTTTCATTATACAATTATATTTGTTAATCTTCTACATTTAGACAACAACGGTCATAAAATATTACAGGATTTTTAGTAAAAAAATGTTAAACGAAACTTTTTTTTGCCACACGGGAGAATATTCATATCTTTGCAACTGATAACAAAAAATTACAGTTATGGGCATAACATTTTATGACGGCAACAAAAAGTTCGTATTTGACTTTGAACACGACGGTGCAACCGACATTATCACGTTGACAGGCAACGGGTATAAGGTTAAGGCCTTCGGGCATTGTTTTTATTATGGATACGAGTTTTCTGACGACGTGCCGGGCGGCGTGAGGACTGAATTTATTAAATATCTGAAATTTACGGGCGGTCTCAAAAATAATCCTGACCTTACAGATTTTATAAAACGAGCGGTTGATGCCCTTCACAAAAAAATAGACCTTTACGACTACGACCTTGTTATAATGCCCGAATCGTCAAGCGAGGTCAACGAATATACAATGCGGTACATTTATCGTTTTGCGCAGCCCAAATTGCAGGAAATGCAACTTGTGAAGGCTTTGCCCGTCAACATTGACTTCGACATCAAAGCATACGAAAAACAATATTTGGACACGACTCTCGAAAACGGACGTCCGCGTTATACAGAAAAACAGAAAGAAGAAGTCAAAAATAGCATTCAGGCGATGCTTGACGACATTCACAAAAAAGATTACTTCACAATAGCCAAGGACGTTAAAAAAAGCCGTTTTCGTCCATACATCACCCGTTTTCTTACTTTTAAGACAAAAGAAGACGAGGAACTTTGCGCTCAAATCCGCAAACAGAATGTTCTTATAATTGACGACGTAACTACAAGTGGGTCAACTCTTAACGAAATATTGCGTACCCTCAGATTCATCAACAAAGACAACAAGATAACGATTTTTAGCCTGATTGGACGCAAGGATTTGATGGCTGATTCTTTCGTATAAGTGCATTTTTATTTGCAACATTTCCCAAAAGCGTTTATCTTTGCATCAACAACAAAAACATTGAAACTATGCAGCAATTTAAACGTTTTAGGATTTTCCGCACGTCGCAGGATGTGCGCGACCAATACGCCGACGTTAAAATCAACGCCGACGACTTCATCTACCCGTATTTTGTGGTGGAGGGCAGCAATGTCAAAGACCCCATCAAGACTATGCCGGGGATTTTCAGGTTTTCGATTGATACGCTCGTGGAGGACGTCAAGGAAATCAACGAGTTAGGCATCAACAAGGTGTTGCTGTTTGGCGTTATTCCCGACAGCGAAAAAGACGAGCGTGGTTCCAAGGCTTACGACGAAGACGCACTTGTCTGCCGCGCCATAAAAGCCATCAAAGCCGCTGTGCCTCAGATGATTGTGATTACAGACGTTTGCCTTTGCGAATACACGAGCCACGGACATTGCGGCTTGCTCTGCAATCACGATGTTGACAACGACTCGACCCTGCCGCTCCTCGCACAAATGGCTCTCGTACACGCCAAGGCGGGCGCGGATTTCGTGGCTCCGTCGGCGATGATGGACGGTCAGATAGCGGCATTGGACGCCATTCTCCGCGAAAACAATCTCCGCGACCGTTGCAAAATCCTCGCTTATTCCGCCAAATATGCGTCGGCGTTCTACGGCCCGTTCCGCGACGCAGCCGATTCTGCACCGTCGTTTGGCGACAGGAAAACCTATCAAATGGACTTCCGCACCCACGACCAAGGCATCGAGGAAATTGCCGCCGACATCGAGGAAGGCGCGGATTGGACGATGGTAAAACCCGCAATGGCTTACCTCGATATGATAGCGCGTGGCGTGGAACGATTCCCGCAAATCCCAATGGTGGCTTACCACGTGAGCGGCGAATATTCGATGCTCAAAGCCGCCGCTCAACTCGGTTATCTCAACGAGCAACGCACTGTATTTGAGAGCCTTATTGCCATCAAACGTGCCGGTGCAAAATATATCATTTCGTATTACGCAAAAGAATTTATGCAAAAATGGGCATAAACAGCAGACCACTTTCACAGGCGGCATTCGAGCGTGCCTGCCAAGTGATTCCGGGCGGCGTCAATAGTCCCGTCCGTGCGCTCAGGAGCGTAGGAACAACGCCGATTTTCGTGGACAATGCCAATGGCGCGTACTTCACCGACATCGACGGCAACAAGTTTGTGGATTTCTGTATGTCGTGGGGCGTTTTTATCCTTGGACACAGGAACACGGAAGTGTCAACGGCTGCAATTCAGGCGGTCTTGAAAGGCAGCAGTTACGGCATCCCGACCGAGGCGGAGACCTTGCTCGCCGAGAAGGTTCGCGAGGCTTTTCCGTCGATGGAGCGTCTGAGGTTTGTCAATAGCGGCACCGAGGCTACGATGTCGGCAATCCGCGTGGCACGTGGCTACACGGGCAGGGATGTTTTGGTGAAGTTTGAGGGCAATTACCACGGACACGCCGACCATCTTTTGGTGTCGGCAGGTTCGGGCGTGGCTAATATCAGCAACGCATCTTCGGCAGGCGTTCCCGCTGATTTTGTGAAACATACGGCGGTGCTCCCTTACAACGACGTTGACGCATTGCGCAAATATTTCAATGAAAACGGCGACAAGGTTGCGGCTTTGATTTTGGAGCCTGTGGCTTGCAATATGGGCGTTGTGATGCCTACGGAGGAGTTTTTGAAGGCGACAAGGGAAGTGACCGCGCAGCACGGCGCAGTGTTGATTTTCGACGAAGTGATTACCGGCTTCCGATTGGCGTTTGGCGGTGCTCAACAACGTTTTGGCATCACGCCCGATATGACCACTGTGGGCAAAATTGTTGGCGGCGGCTATCCGGCGGCGGCTTTTGGCGGTAGAGCCGAAATTATGAAATGCCTCGCGCCCGAAGGCCCTGTATATCAGGCGGGAACGCTCAGCGGCAACCCTGTGGCAATGGCGGCAGGTCTTGCAACTCTCAACATCCTCAGCAACCCCGCAATTTACGCCGACCTTGAAAAACGCAGCGATCGCTTCATCGCCCGCCTGCAAAAAATCATCGACGGCAAGGGCATACAACTCAACCGTTGCGGCACGATGTTCACGCTGTTTTTCAACGACTTGCCCGTCCGCAATTTCCAAGATACCAAACGCAGCGACCAAGAGCGTTTTGCGCGTTACTTCCGCAATATGCTTTCACGCGGCATCTACGTCAGCCCGTCGCAGTTTGAGGGCAACTTCATCTCTGTCTGCCACACGGACGATGTGTTGGAGAAGGTATTAAGGGCAATAGAGGAGAGTATTTGAACAAAAAATTTTTTAATACAATAGAAATACGTATTTTTGCGGCGTCAATAACACTATAAATAATAGAAATTATTATGAACGATACAACACAATTTGCGCTCAAATCTATATTCGACGGCATCGACCATCCGGTAATACTGATAATTATCGGACTTGCCTCTGGATACGTAGCGAGCAAACTGATGAGCCGCTCGGACAGTCGCCTTGGACTGATTGCAAACATCACCGTTGGCGTGTTGGGTAGCCTTTTGGCAGGATGGCTTTTTCCAAAAATAGGCATCACTTTCAGAGACGACATTTGGGGAATGTTTCTTCAAGGACTCATCGGCGCAATCATAATTCTCGCAGTAATCAACAAACTCAAACGATAACGGAACATGAAGACTATCAGCAAGATAATAGCAGCAGCGGCAGTAATGGCGTTTACGATACCGCAGATGGCATCGGCACAATATTTAAAGGTGTCGCCCGACAAATACGCCGTCAAATTCACCGACAAAAACAACAACGGCTACT
>CAMJWL010000031.1 GCA_946409405.1 uncultured Bacteroidales bacterium | reverse complement strand
CCAATCGTAACCGATGGTGGCGCTGTAGGTATTCTGCGGCGTAGAGGAGTAGCCGTAAGGAGCGGAGTCCTTGCTGTCTATCTGACCATCGCCGTTAAAATCTACGATATAGTAGTTGCCAGGGAGGCGGAACCTGTCGTCGCTCTCAAACTTGGGCGAGCCGTACACCTGGTCGATGGTCTGGAGGTAGCCGTCGCTGATGAACGAATGTTCCTGATCGATAACATAGCCCTCCTGCTTCTGGTAATTGGGACGCAGAGCCTGGTCGTCCTTCACGATAATCTTGTTTTCGCTGTGGGTCATATTGAAATTGCCCCAGAACCTCATGCCCTTGCTCTTGAGTTCCTTGTTGACACGGAGTTCGAGTTCGTAGCCCTTGTTTTTGGTCTTGCCCTTGTTGATAGTGGGTGCGCTGCCGCCGTAGTAAGCGGGGATGGCTCGCTGGTCGCCAGGAATAAGGATGTCGCTGCGCCTGTCCCTGAATATATCCACGCTACCAACCAAGAGGCCGTGGAGGAAGGAGTAGTCGATACCAAAATTAAACTTGCGCGACTTCTCCCAATGCACGTCGTAGTTGCCAATGACGGATTCGTTGTAAGTATTGAAAGTAGATTCGCCAACGCTCGTCATCAGCACCCTGCCGCCGCGCTGCCATTGCGTGAGGTAGAGCCAGCGTTGCATGATGTTGTCGTCGCCCACTTCGCCTAACGACGCACGGAACTTCAATATCTCTATCCAGCCACGGTCTTTGATGGATTCCATGAAAGATTCCTCGGAGAGTGTCCAGTTGATACCGCCCGAATTGAAGAAAGCAAAACGGTACTCGGGCGAGAATTTTTCGGAGCCGTTGTAGCAGCCGTTGTACTCGATGGAGTAACGACCCTTATAATTATAAGTGGCACGGAACGCCCATTCCTCACGATACTTGGTAAGTTCGTCGCCCTGGGCATTCTCCTCGCGCTTAAATACGCCCATGCCGCCCACCTCGTGGTCGCCAAACTTGCGCGAATAGTTAATCTGTCCCTGATAAAACAGACGGCGGAATGTGGCACGATTGTCGGCACCGCCGCCCTGCGGACTCCAGCGAATGTCCTCCACCCAGTCGAAACCAGTGTTGCTGTCAACGGTCTTGTTGTTATAGACCTCGCCGGTCTTTGGGTCTATCCACATACGGTGGTCGTCGGTAAAATCGTCGGCGATGCCACGGTTGGTCTCCGAAAACCTGTTGTCCCAAGAGAGCGTGCCACGGATGTTGAGGCCTTTGGTAATAAAACTCAAATCCTGCTCCAGATTGAAGTCGGTGGTAATTGAGTTGGTGGTGTTTTTTGCCATACCGGAAGTAGCGGCGTTTTCGGCGGAGTTGGACACATTGGACACCTGCGGATAATAACCCCAGCCACCGTTGGAATACTGCGGAAGGAATACGTCGGGAGCGATGTTGTATGCGCCCGCCCAACGCTGAGCCTCCTGCCAAGCGTCGCCCTGGTTCATACGCGGACGCTTGCTAATTGCGAGCGAACCGGCGATATTCACCTTCAACACGGTGTATTTGGTGATGGTGAAGTCGAGGTTTGAACGCGCATTCAAGCGGTTGTAGTCGTAGCCCGTTTTGTAACCACGTCCGTTGTCGAAGATGTTCATAAGGTCGCCTTCGTTGGCGTAGTCGGCTGATGCGAAGTACCTTACCACCTTGCTACCACCGCTGATGCTCAGGTTGGCATTGTAACTCATCGCATAATCCCTGAACAAAACGTCCTGCCAATCTACATTGGGATAACGTTCGCTGATGAGGTTGCCCTTGTCGTCCCTGGCGTCGGGGTCGGTGTTGCGGTATTTCGCGATTTCCTCCATTGGGGTGATGTACGCCCACGAATCTTCCGGAGTAACGGGAAGTTCCATCTCGATGGTCTTGTTGCGAGCGATGAGCGCGTCGTAAGAATCGAGTTTGTTAGGCAATTTGGAAGGTGCTTTCACCGTGGTTCGGAAGCCCACGTTGATTACCGCCTTGCCCTCCGAACCACGCTTGGTGGTAATGAGGATAACGCCGTTGGCACCGCGCACACCATACACGGCGGTTGCGGATGCGTCTTTGAGCACGGAGATGCTCTCCACAGACGACACATCCACGCTGCTCATCTCGCGCTCAATGCCGTCCACAAGCACGAGAGGGTCGCTGCTGTTCCATGAACTTGCACCACGGATGGTGATTTTGGGATCTTCGCCGCCCGGGATACCAGTACCCTGCTCCGTAACGACGCCCGGCAGGTTGCCCGTGAGAGCCGCACCAATGTTGGATACACCGGCGGCGCGCTGCAAGGTCTCGCCGGAAGTCTGCGTGATTGCGCCCACCACAGAAGCCTTCTTCTGCTGACCGTAACCCACAATGACGACTTCCTCAATCTCTTGGGTGTCCTCCTTGAGCGTTACGTTGATAGTTCTTGTGCCTGTAACGACAAACTCCTGGTCGGCGCAGCCGATGTAGGTGAATGTAACGGTGGAACCGTTCTGCACATTCAACTTGTACTTACCATCCATGTCGGTAACAGTACCGTTGGTGGTGTTTTTTTCAAGCACAGTTACACCTGGAAGCGTATTGCCGTCGGCATCCTTTACAACGCCGCTCACCGTAACCTGCGCAAACAGGTCGAGCGAGAACATCGTAAGGAATAGGAGCAACACAAACCTCCATAATTTGATTGTTCGTTTCATTTAATTAATAATTGTTTGAGGGAAAAATTAAATAATGTGATAGTTCGTTGAGCATGTCTTAATACATTTAGCCGCATACCCTGGACATAGCCACGTACTTAGAGCGCAGGCGGCTTGCGCTTTTTAGAAAAGATTGTAGTCTTCATCATTTTACATTTTGGTTCATTAATAATTTTGTAGTTTTATTTGGTGATACAAATTAACAGACAAATAAGAATTTTACCAATTTTTAACGTTACATAAATTTTTGATAGTGTTACATAAAATTAATAAAATATCATGAAAATCGAACACAAAACACATACAAATGTTACATGATAACACACAAACAACTGATTATAAGAGAATAACAAAATTTTAAAGTAAAGTTAACACAAGATTGATAAATTGGCGTGGCTTAACGTCAATTTAACATACATTACGTATTTGTATGGGCTGTCTAAAAGGGTATATTGGAACGTAAGCATCCTTGCTTGTAAGGCGAACTAAGAAGTCCGCACTCCAACTTTTTAGACAGACCCATCTAAATTACGAAATCAATTCCTCGTCGTCAAGCGGCATTTGCTCGATGGTGGCGTTGTCTGACATGTATGCCGACGGGGTGCAGCCGAAGCGGTCTTTGAACACCGTGGAGAAGTACGCCGTGGAGATAAAGCCCACTTGCTGCGCCACCTCATAAATACTGTTGTGCTTGATGCGTAGGAGTTTCAAGGCGCGGTTGAGGCGGACGTTGCGCAGAAAATCTATGGTGGATTGGTTGGTGAGTTCCTTCAACTTGCGGTGGAGGTGTACACGGCTGATACCCACCGACTTGGCGATGATGTCCACAGTGAGGTTGGGGTTAGACATATTTTCGTTGATTACCTTCAAGACGCGGGTGAGTAGTTTCTTATCGGGCGAATCTACCATCTGCACAGCACCGGCTGACTCTGCGGCGGCATTGGCATTGTCTTGGCGACCCTGGTAAGTGTTACGGAGTATGTTGTTGCGTTTCAAGAGATTGGTAACCGTATGCGACAACACCGAAATATTAAAAGGCTTGGTGATGTAAGCGTCCGCGCCAATGTCGAGAGCCTTAATGCGCGTATTGACCTGCGAGGCGGCGGTAAGTAGGATTACGGGGATGGTGTTGGTATCAACATTGCGCTTAATCTTGGTGCAGAGCGTCATGCCGTCCATGTGGTCGCCCATCATCACGTCGGAGATTACAAGGTGAGGCTTGTTTTTGATGATGTATGGCAACGCCTCCTCCGCATTGGAGAAGTCCTTGATATGGAAATAGTTGCCGAGTTCCTCCATGATGTATTTGCGGAGTTCCACGTCGTCGTCCACCACCACAAGGCGCGTACTCGTCTTGGCGTATCGCTTGAGTTCCTCGTCGTCGGGGTCGGGCGCGGCGGCAATGGCGGTCTGCGCAAAGCCGGGTTGCTGCGATGCGTCGCGCTCATAGATTTCGTCGTCTTTGAGGTGTGCGCGTCCCAACGGCAAAGTTATCTTGAAGGTGCAACCCTTGTTGTCGGGATTGTTGACAGCCTTGACGTCGCCATGATGCAGGGTAACGAGTTTGCGCACAAGGTACATGCCCACACCAGTGCCTACGATGGAGATTTTGTGGTTGTTGTCGCCCTGATAGAAGAGTTCGAATATATGCTCGGAATCTTCGGGCGCAATGCCTGTGCCTTGGTCCGATACGTCGATGCCTACAGTATTGTCGTTGAGGCGGTAGATGGACAGCGTAACGCGGCTGCCCTGCGGAGTGTATTTGAAAGCGTTGGAAAGGAGGTTGACCACCACCTTGTCAAAATTCTTGGGGTCGATGTACGCCTCCACCGTATCTTCCTCACACTCAAAGAGAAACTCCACGCCGAGCGACGAGGCATATTGCTCAAAAGATTCGTATATGCCACGGCAAAAAGCCACGAGGTCGGTCTTCTCGTACTCAAGTTTCATCTGTTGGCTGTCTATCTTGCGCATGTCGAGGAGTTGGTTGATGAGGTTGAGGATGCGCTGCGCATTAAGACGGATGGTCTTGTAACTACGCTGACGCACAGGGTCGGGGTCGGTCTCCATGAGTTTGTACAACGGGCTTATTATCAGCGATATTGGCGTGCGTATCTCGTGCGAAATGCTTGTAAAAAACTCTATGCGCGAGTCGTTGAGTTCCTTGGCAACAGACACTTCTTTGAGGTGGCGGTTGAGTTGCAGGCGACGCCTTACCATGAGAGCCGCCGCCACAAGCAATCCTATCGCAAGCAACGACAGCAACACATAAAACCACACGCTGCGATACCACGGGTAATCTATCTCAATGGCAACGGTACAGATGTCGGAGGTGGTGATATTGTCGGTAACAAAGGCTTCCAACGTATGCACACCGTAATCCACCTTGGCAAACGAAACCCTATTGCCGGAGATGGTCTGCCACGGGCCGCCGTCGAGACGGTACGAATACAGAAGACGGTCGGGGTTCTCAATCTCCAACGCCGAAAACTCCACCTCAAACGAATTGTCGAAATGCGCAAGGTGAAACCTCTTGGCGGTCAATACGGCGGTATCCACCACATCGTTGTCGCCCGACTTAACGCCCTTGCAGACCTGATTGTTGTCGATGATGAAGTTGATGATTTTGAGGCGGAGTTCCTTGTTGCGGCTGCGGCGTTCAAAGGGCATAAAACAGATAACGCCGTTGGACGACCCAAAAATTATCCGCCCGCTATTGGACACGCACACCGCATCGGGCATAAACTCGTTGCTGTACAGGCCGTCGGAGGCGCTGTAATTGACAAACTTGCCCGTCTTGGCGTCCATACGCGAAATGCCCGACTTGCTACTAATCCACAGTGTGCCGTCGCCGTCGCAGACAACGCCCGAAATCGTGGTGCCAGGCAAACCCTCCGCCGTGCCGTAATGCCTGAAAGATTTGTCGCTCCCGTCAAACTCGTAAAGGCCGTCGGTGGACGCCACCCAGATATGGCGGTTGGGGGCTTCGCAGATGTTGTTGATTACGTTGCTCTCCAAAAAACAATTGACACCGTATGTGTTCACAAAATTTTCGGTGTCCAAGTCCATGCACGAAAATCCAGAATAAGTGCCGATGTAAAGTTTCCTGTCAGACGAAATCATCATGCACACCACCCATGTATTGCATATCTGATCCACCGTAAAATCGTGCTGCAAAGTTGCGCTACGGTTGGCAAAAAGTTTTGATTCGAGGGTGTTTTCGTCTATCTTGTACAGACCAACGCCCGAGGCGGACACCCAAAGGTTTTGGCTTTTCTTGTCCTCCACGATGGCATAGACGCTCGCATAGTCGTCGCGTCCCGAATTGGAGGCCGACAACTCGTACCTATGCCACCTGCCCGTATTGCGATCCATATACACAAGACCGCCGTGGTAGCCGCCCACCCAAAGTCGCCCGTGGCTGTCGTCGCACATCGAAAGGCTCACCTTGGGCACCAGCGAACCCGGCTCGTTGCTGTCGTAATGGCGTACAAGGTTGTAATCCTCGTCCAAAACGTAGATGCCGTCGGTGTCGGTGCCTACGTAGATATTGCGGTCGTCGTCGGAATACACCGACACCACGCAACAGTCGCCTATCAGGTTGCGCTTGTGGGAGATGTGGCCGATATAGTCGAAATGCCCGCCGCCGT
This sequence comes from uncultured Bacteroidales bacterium, assembly GCA_946409405.1. Taxonomy (GTDB): domain Bacteria; phylum Bacteroidota; class Bacteroidia; order Bacteroidales; family UBA3824; genus UBA3824. The sequence goes on along the minus strand of CAMJWL010000031.1, from coordinate 17,631 downwards.
CCCTCAATACAAGCACGCCTTTCTGGAAACAGCCAAACCAATAGTTGCCGTCGCGGTCGTACATGATGTGGTGCACTTTGAGGCGGTTGTTGTCGGTGATGGCAAACTCAAAATCGCTGATAGCCCACCTGCCGTTGTCGAGGGCGAGCCTTTTGACGCCGTGTCCGTCGGTGCCAAAGAGGATGGAATTGTCGTCGTTGACGCAGAAACAGGCAACCGCCATGCTGTTTTGCTTGTTGGATACAATTTCGCGGAATTTGGACGGCAAATTGGCGTCGTAAATCAGCACTCGCCCCTGCGTAGTGCCAAAGAATACGTTGCCATCGTGGTCGGCTGTAATAGTGTTAACAGACTCTGACTCAGGCAACATGATCTCGTCGATAATTTTGAGTTCGGTGCTTACCATTCGCACAGCATTGCCGTTGCCCGCCACCCAAATAATGCCGTCCGGGTCGCAGAATACACAATTATTGTTGCCATAGCCGATATTTGAAATAGGGGTAAGGCAATACGCGCCGCCGCCCCGCGTGAGCCTCATCAAGCCGTACCCCGCCGTGCCTACCACCGTGAGGGTGTCGTTGACGCGGCAAATACTTGTAACAGAGGGCATTATCTTGAGCGTTTCGCCTCGGGAGTTCCTTATGGGAATATAATGAAACCGCCGCGTACATTTGTCGAAAAACTGCATACCGTGCAGCGTGGCAACAAAGATGTCGCCACCCGTGTCCTGATACACAAACCACACGTAGTTGCTCACCAGCGAGAGCGAATCGTCTTCCTCGTGGCGTATGTGCCTGAACCTCACGCCGTCGTAAAGGTCGAGACCGTCCTCAGACGCTATCCACACCAAGCCCATGTCGTCCTGAAATATGTTGTTGACCATACTCGACGACAATTCCTTGCTCGAAGTGAACATAATCTCCCCTTGGGCAGAGGTTGTTAAGTTGTTAAAAATCAAAAAAATAACAATCAGAAAAAAAGATAATTTATTGTAGCGTATCATATCAAAAATATCAAAAAATCTATTATTCAAAATCAGCCGTAAAGATAAAAAAATATTTTAAAAAGGAGAATAATTTTTTTGTAGAAAAAGAAAAATCAAATGATTGCCTCGTAAATCCTCTTGCCGTCGTACTCAATCCATTCGGGGCGTTCCTGCACCACTTTATTCACCATCCGCATCAATAAGGGCATTCTGACACTTGTCCCAATACAACTTTACAAGTGCCGCCCTATCTGTTTCGTTAAGTCCCATATATTACTTTTTTTTCTTCTAAAACATTATGATAATACGGTGTAATCCTGCTCTTGTCCCAATCCTTATAAGTATAGATTTGGGGACTAACATCCGCTTTGTGATGCCATCCGAACATTATGAACGAAAAAGCATACTTGTCGAAATCGTCGTCCGTTATCTTGTCTTTGTCGAGAAGGACAAGGAGATCCCAATCGGAATCGGGACTATAATCGCCACGCGCCCGAGAACCATAGAGCCAAACCTTGCTGCCGGGTATCATTGTCTTTTGGGCAAAATCGCGCAGCATGTCTATCGTAAGAGAGTCTTCCATTGTTTCTGTCATTAATACTGTCTGCAAATTTATACAAAAAAAACAAGACCTCAATGCAGTTTTTCAGAAAAAAAATTCACGTTCTAACAAATTAATTTGCTAACTTTGCGGTGCTGAAAATACATTAAACAATTTAAAAAAAAAATCAAAAAACAATGATAACATTCATATTGGCAATAGCCGCACTGATAGGCGGCTATATGCTTTATGGCAAATTTGCGGAGCGTGTCTTCGGTCCCGACCCCACACGCGAAACTCCCGCCTACTCCAAGAGCGACGGCGTTGACTATATGCCGATGCCCACGTGGAAAATCTTTATGATTCAGTTTCTTAACATTGCCGGATTGGGACCCATATTCGGCGCGATATTGGGAGCGCAGTTTGGCACGGCGGCGTACATCTGGATTGTTGTGGGCTGCATCTTCATCGGCGCATTCCACGACTACTTCTCCGGCATGATTTCGCTGCGCGAGGGCGGCTCCAACCTCCCCGAAATCATCGGCAAATACCTCGGCTCCACCACCAAGACCGTGATGAGGGTGTTTACAGTGGTTTTGCTCGTGCTGGTGGGCGTGGTGTTTGTAAGCCAGCCCGCCGGAATCTTGGACAAAATCACACCCGACTGGATGGACAACACCTTCTGGATTATCGTAATCTTTGCGTATTACCTCGTGGCCACATTGCTGCCTATCGACAAGGTAATCGGCAAGGTATATCCGCTGTTTGCCTTCGCGCTGATATTCATGGCGGTAGGAGTGCTGGTGATGATTTTTTGGAACGGCATCGAACTCCCCGAAATCACCGACGGCATCGCCAACTCGCATCCCGCCAAGGAAACCACGCCAATATTCCCGATAATGTGCATCACGATAGCCTGCGGTGCGATTTCTGGCTTCCACGCCACACAAAGCCCGCTGATGGCACGTTGCCTCAAAAACGAAAACCTCGGTCGCCCCGTATTCTACGGCGCAATGATTCTTGAAGGCATCATAGCAATGATATGGGCTGCGGCGGCCATCTGGTATTACAAGGAAAAAGGCTACGGCGAGAGCCAGGCATCCATCGTTTATTTTGTCACCGAGACATGGATGGGCAAGGTAGGCAGCATATTGGCGATGTTGGGAGTGGTGTTTGCCCCGATTACGAGCGGCGACACGGCACTGCGCAGCGCACGCCTTATCCTCGCCGACTTCTTCAAGATGGACCAGAGCAAAATCACACAACGCCTCATGATAAGCATCCCCGTATTTGTAGCCACAGCATTGATAATCGTTTACAGCCTCAAAGACGCCGCCGGATTCGGTGTAGTATGGCGTTACTTCGGATGGAGCAACCAGGCTCTGAGCGTGTTTACATTGTGGTCGATAACGGTATATATGGTGCTAAACAAGAAGCCGTGGATAATGGCTTTCCTGCCCGCCCTGTACATGACCGTGGTATGCAGCACATACCTCTTCATCGCGCCCGAATGTCTGCACATGGACGCGACACTCAGTTACATACTCGGCGGCGTATGCGGCGCGGCAGCAATAGCGATGTTCTTCACGTGGAAAAACAAACTGGACAACGCACTCAAATAATATGCGGACTATAACATTAACCCTGTTACTCATGCTGACCTATTTGGTCGGCTGCAACGCTCAAAACAACACCATGAGAGAACCTGTATGCGGCGGCTACCGCAGCAACAACCACGACACCAAGCCCCTCGAAAACGTCAAGGGCGAGTTGACGGAGATATACTGCAAGTTTTACGACGAATACCACAGCGAAATGCCCGCGCTCGTAGAATACAGCATCAATCTCGACGACACCTCGCTGAGCGGTTACATGTCGCGCGAAAAGGGCTACGACAGTTACAAATTCAACGTAACCCCCGATGCCAAAACCATACAGGCTCTCTCCAAGGCGTTGAAGGAGAGCGGATTGCTTCGTTTTAACGGGTGGAATGTATATGTCAACGGCTTGCCGCCAATTACAGAATTTTTCATCAGTGCAAGTTTTTCGACGGGCGAGAAGTTTTTTATGGAGTTCAACGGCGGAAGGATGCCCGACGGCTTTATGGACGCGGTGGCGGTTTTTAACGACGCGGTGTGCAAGGCGGCGGATTTCTCGCTCGACAAATGCCAAAAATAAATCACCACGCCTGCGCCCAACTCCCTCGCCGGCATCCTCGACAACATCAACGACACCATCTATCTCGAACCGCTACAAGCCGCGCCAGATTTGACGGATAGGAGCAAGATTAAGAAAGAGAAATAGATACACTCCCCACCACAAACCTGTCCTTACCAAACAAATCCTTCATCACCGCCACATCTCTAAAACCACTCGTGCGCATCAAATCCGCCGTCTGCGCGCCAAACCTTTCGTTAATCTCAAAATACAACTTGCCACCATAGTTAAGATGCACAGCGGCAAAATTGCATATTGCGCGGTAAAATAATAGAGGGTCGTCGTCGGGAACAAAAAGTGCCGTATCTGGCTCGTAATCAAGTACATTGGGCTTCATCAACGATTTTTCTGATTCCAAGACGTATGGCGGATTGGATACAATGATGTCGTACATCGCAGTAGATTGATAATCAAGAATATCCGCCTTTACAAAATTGATACGGCAGCCGTGTCGTACTGCATTGCTGCGGGCGGTGGCAAGGGCGGCATCACTGATGTCTATGGCAGAAAAAGTGCAATCGGGCATTTTGGTGGCGAGATAGATAGGAATACAGCCGCTGCCCGTGCCAATGTCGAGAATAGAAAGAGGCTTGCCCTCTACCCTATTATCGCGCAGAATCCGCGCCTTGATGTCGCCAAGTATTTTCAATGCAAGTTCTTCGGTTTCAGGACGGGGAATAAGGACGTTGCCATTGGTATATAATTCTATGTCAAGAAATTGCGCCGAATTGAACACGTATTCTAACGGCTCGTTTTGGCTGATGCGGCGGATAACATTGTTGACAGCGGTATGGTCGATGGCAGCGGGGCGGTCGGGGTACAGAATACAATCGTTGCCGTCCGAGCCGGTAAGATTGCCAATAATACGCCGCGACACAATCCCCCGCTCCTGTGGGTCGGGAAATTGTGCCGCAAGCGATTGTTTGATATAAGTGTATAATTCTGAAAATGTCATCGTTAGAACAATTCCACCTCAATCTTCTGTATGAACGCCGTGAGCGTGGTGCGCTCGCCGCGTGTTGCCGATGCGAGGGTAACGAGTACGTTGATGGATTCGCCCTGTTTGTCGATAATGAACACCTCCGTGCGCTTGCCGACAAGGGTCTTGTCGCCGGCGCGGAAGAAGTTGCCGAGGTAATTGTCTTCGGCGGCGATATTGTCGGTGGGCAGGAGTTCAGAGATGTCGTGCTGGAGGACGTTGTTGCGCGAGATGCCCCAGAGTTCCTCGGCGGCACGGTTGAAGAGGGTGATTTTGTTGTCCTGATTGATGGTAACAACGGCATCCAAAAGTCCCTCCAAAGTCTTGTCGCTGAGGTTCTTGACAATCTCCACCTCGATAAACTGCGATTTGACTTCCTCGCGAGCCTCTTTGAGTTTTTTGGAGAGTTCCACCTGCGACTGTTGCAACTTCTGTTCCTGTTCGCGGAGAGTAGCCATGTATTCGCGGTTTTTCTCCTCGATGCGTATCTGGTCGGTGATGTCGTTGCCGATGAAGACTATCTTTGCCGGTTCGCCGTACATATCGTGTACCACCGTGTAAGTGCCTTGGAACCAACGCTCTTCACCCGTCTTCATAATCCACTTGTGGCGACCCTCAAAAGGTACGCCGTTGATGATGTTTTTCCAAATCAACTTGAAATCCTCCAAATCGGACGCGGTGAGAAAGTTGAAGATAGTACGCTTTTTGAGTTCGTCGGGCGTGTAGAGCAATACGTCTTTGAGTTTGGTGTTCATTTCGAGAACGCGGCCGTCGGGACCATATTCAGCCTTCATGGTAGAGCGGTTGAGCGCGTCTATCTGACCCTTGTAGTCGAGGCTTTCCTTCTTGCTCTCGGTGATGTCGATGCCGAGGAAAAGTATCTTGACGGGATTGTGCTTGTGGTCGCGCACTGATACGTATGTCGCCATCGTCCAAACGTCGGTGCCGGTCTTGGTAACGTGCTTCATATCGCCCTCAAAGTGCTTGCCGCCAGAGGCGAGATTCTGCCAAAGGTCGTTGAACCAAGCGCGGTCTTTGTCGGAGATAAACATCGATATATGCTTGCCCTCTATTTCCGACGAACTTGTATATCCGAGTTTCGTGAGGAATTTTTGGTTGGCGTATGTCAAGAAACCGTCCACAGTGTATTCGGCGCGTATCATGGTGTGGTTCACCGAGTTGGTGAAACTGATGAACTGTTCGCTCTGCCTTGCCGCCTCTATCTGCGTATGCTTGAGGGCTTCCATGTTTTTGCGCATTTCCTCCTCCTGATGCACCATCGCCTCCGCCTGTTCCTGAGATTCCTTGAGGAGCTGGGCGGTACGGATGTTGATATTGACGGTGGAAATCGTAGATGCGATAGACTCCGCCACGCGCTCTATAAACTCGATTTCGTATGGCTGGTATTTGATGAACGACGCGAGTTCCACCACGCCGTATATTTCGTCGTTGAATTTCAAGGGGACGATAACAAGGCTTCGCGGGTTGCTCTTGCCGAGACCCGAAGTGATTTTTACGTAGTCGTCCTTGGTCTCCTTGATGTAAATGGTCTTTTGCTCCAATGCACACGCGCCTACAAGACCTTCGCCCCATTCGATGGAACCGTCGGGGAATTTTTTGCGGCCGTATGCGTAGGAGGCGGTCATCTTGAAATATTTTGAGCCGTCGCCCTTGTTGGTGAGGATGAAGAAGCCCGCCTGCTGTGCGTTGACATACTGCACAAGGTTCATGATTACCTCGTTGGAAAGTTTGTCGAGGTCGCCGATGTTTTCACGGAGGATGGCACCGAACTTCGCCATACCTTCTGTAATCCAGTGTCGTTCCTTGTCCTCGTTTTTGCGGACGTTTTCTTCCTCCTGCGAACGCTTCAACTCGTCGCGGAGGTTGATGAGCGATTTACCAATTTCGTCGCCCTCGCGCACCTCGTACTGCACGTCGGTCTGTCCCTGGCGCATCTTCTCCACGAAGTCGAAAATCATGCGGGACTTCGACTGTTCGTTGGCAATATCGTCGCTGAGGTCGTCGATGCGGTGCTGCAACTCATGCCCCGTGTAATAGCCAAAGGCGGCAAACAACAAGGGAAGTACAAGATTGATCCACATTGTAGGACTATCCCGGAACGCCTCCACGACCAACTCGAATGTAATCGGCTGCCCCTGGAACACGAGATCCAAGAATACGATAATAGCCATAAAACCCAAGCCGATCAGGAAGCCCATCACGGTGTAGGAATACGCGGCGTTATTTTGAGTTTTCTTTTTCATAATCCATTGCCATTATTGTCGATGTACGGTACTGTGTGCGTACTGTACAATAAGTCCACAAATGTAGAAAAAATTTTGGCATCGTGCAAATTAAAATTTTGCCAAAACTTCGGAAATTCCTTCGCAAGAGTATGGTTTTTCCAAAATTCCGTCAAAACCGGTGTTCTCAAACATCTCGTTGAACTCCTCCAAATTGTGAGCCGTAAGCGCGATTACAGGAATCACACGGTATTTTGGGTCGGCCTTCAATTTTTTGGTAGCCTCAATGCCGTTCATCACGGGCATCTCTATGTCCATGAAGATTATGTCGAACATTTCGTCCTTCAAAGCGTCAAACACTTCCTGTCCGTTGGATGCCGTGCGGATGTTGCAGTCCATCTCCTCGAGCATCGACGCGAGTAGAAATTGGTTGGCAAAAATGTCGTCCACAACCAAAACTTTCCTTTTACCCATGATATTTTTTTAATTTTGATGTTAATGTTTGCTTCCTGGACGTCAACCAGCAACGCCCCTACATTTGTATTACAATTTGAATACCATTTTTTCAATTAAAACGGTTTTACCGCAAATTGTGCAAGTTTCTCAAGGGGCAACACCTGATCTGCAGCACCAAGTTGGACGGCTTCCTTGGGCATTCCATACACCACGCAGGTCTCTTCGTCCTGTGCGGCTGTACGTGCGCCCGCCTCCTTCATTTCGAGGAGTCCGCGTGCGCCGTCGTCGCCCATGCCGGTCATGATGATGCCTATGGCGTTGGCACCGGCATATCGCGCCGTGGAGCGGAACAATACGTCCACCGACGGTCTGTGCCTGTTTACAAGCGGGCCATCCTTGACCTCCACGTAATATTTTGCGCCGGAGCGTTTGAGGAGCATGTGCTTGTTGCCCGGTGCGATGAGTGCGTGTCCGGGCATCACGGCGTCGCCGTTCTCAGCCTCCTTGACGTTTACGGTGCAGAGTTCGTTGAGACGGTTGGCAAAGGAGCGGGTGAAGTTTTCTGGCATGTGCTGCACGATTACAATGCCCGGACAGTCTGCCGGCAACGCTTCGAGGAAAACCCTCAACGCCTCCGTGCCGCCTGTTGACGCGCCTACCGCCACCACAACTTCGGTGGTCTTTATCATGCTCATCGTGGGAGCCTTGGGTATCACCGCGTCGGCGGAAAGTTTTGGCTCCACCCTCAGCACGTTGTGCCTTGGGAAGAGTTTTGCCTTGGATGCGGTCTTCACCGCGTCGATGAGCCTGATGCGCGACTCCTCGATAAACTCCTTGGTGTCCATCCTCGGCTTTGCGATGACCTCCACCGCACCGTATTCCAATGCTTTGAGGGCGGTCTGGCTGCCTTCTTCCGTAAGACTCGAAATCACCACCACGGGTATCGGGTGCTGCGTCATAATTTTTTTGAGGAAGGTAACACCGTCCATGCGCGGCATCTCCACGTCGAGCGTTATCACGTCCGGCACTTCCATCTGAATCCTCTTGGCGGCTATGTACGGGTCGCTCGCCGTACCCATTATCTCTATCTCAGGGTCGGTCTGCAAAATGGACGACATCGCCTGCCTTACCACTGCCGAATCATCGACAATCAGAACTCGTATTTTTTTGTTTTCCAACGCCATTTCCTATTGTAAAAATGTAGGTTAGTTGTGTAAAAACTCATCACTTGCCCATGCTGTTGCGGATGTAGCATTGCAGCACTTCGCCGGTATGAGTGTTGAATATAATTTTTCTCCCGTTCTTGCCGCCGGTAGAGCGACCGATAATCGGGATGTTTTGTTCTTGAAGCATCTCTTCTGCAACCATGATGTTGCGCTCGCCAATGTGAATGGACGACGCGGATACCGTAATCACCTCGCCACCGCCAAACACTTTGGCTACGAGGTTGTTTTTCTTGCATCCGAGTTGCAACATCTTCTCCGTGAGCCTCTCGATGGCGATGTTGCCGTACTTGGGCGAGGCGAGTTCCATGCCGTTCCACGTGGGGAGCATATAATGGTTGATGCCGCCGATGCCAAGATACCGGTCCCACAGGCACACCGCCACGCACGAGCCGAGGATGGTAGTAACCTCTGCCGGCTGCGCCGATGCAAACATCGTGGACGGATATAGAAAGTGTCTTGTCATATCATTGCGTTTGAATACACCATTATATTAACTAAAATATCTCCTCGTCGCCAAAGAATACCTCGTTGGCGTCCTCGGAATAGTCGTTGCTGCCAATCTGCGATTCGGGTATTGTAACCGTGAAGGTGGTGCCGACGTTCTCTTTGCTATCGAGTTCGAGACTGCCGCCGAGGAAGTCGATGTACGCCTTGTTGATGGAAAGGCCGAGGCCGTGTCCACGGTTGAGCGAGTTGATACCGTTGTCGAGGCGGCGGAAACGGTCGTAGATAATCTTTTGGTTCTCAGCCGATATGCCAAGACCCTCGTCTATCACCTTGATAACGAGTTCGCCGTTGCCGTTGCGTCCGTACTGAATCTCCACCTTCTTGTCGGGGCGGTTGAAGTTGATGGCGTTGCAGAGGAGGTTTGAGACCACCATGTTGAGTTTGTCGCCGTCGGTCTTAAAGAGCAACGGCTTCTCGTCGCCGAGGTTTACAAGCACCCTCGTGAGCCTCTTGCGCGCAATCTCCCTCGAATACTGATCCATCAAGTTGCCAAGCATCTCGTCGATGTTGGTGACGGCGATGATGGGCTGCAGACTGCCCGCCTCAATCTCCGCTGCGGCAAAGATGTTTTTAAATTGGAAGTCGAGGTTGAAGGCTTCGCTGTTTATCATTGCTGCCATGCGCTTCATGCGCTCCACTTCCGTTGCGGGACATTCGGTGATGCTCTTGGAGAGGCCCAATATCGATGCAAACGGGTTGATAATCTCGTTTGTGATGTTGGAGATGAAGTGGCTCTTCATCGCCTCGCTCTCCGCGAGTTTATGGTTGAGGTCAAGGAGTTGCTTGTTCATCGTGTTGAGATTGTCCACAGCGTCCTTGTACTTCTCTATGCGCTTGCTGAGTTCGGTCAGCAACACGTCGTCGCTTATATAACTTGTCGCGTTTTCCATAATATACGTGTTTAGTAATGCCTGTTCCTATTATATTGAGTTTTTCCTTGTTGTCTTGCTTATTGTTGCTAATGTTACAAAGTTGCAACATTATATGCGCTTGAACACCGTCGGCTTCAACTGTTTGAGCGGGACGTTGATGCCCGCCGCCGATTCTGAATGTCCGAGGAAGAAGTATCCCCCGCTCCTCAGATGCCGGCAAAGTTTGTTGATGACAGCCTCCTGCGTCTTGCGGTCGAAGTATATCAACACGTTGCGGCAGAATACGATGTCGAAGTTGTTTGGCACCTCGCTGTAATTGTCGTCCATAAAATTGAGCCTCATGAAACTCGTCTTCCGCCTCAACTCCGGCACAATCCTCACGGTGGGCTTGGAGCGGTCTTTGGAGCGCAGGAGGTATTTTTTCTTGAGGTCGTATGGTATCACGTCCACCTTGTCCTCCGGGTAGATGGCAGACACAGCCTTGTCGAGCACAATGGTGCTGAGGTCGCTGCCAAGTATTTGGAAATCAAAGCCTTTTTTTACCTTGGATGCGTATTCCGACATCACCATTGCAAGCGTGTAAGGCTCTTCGCCCGACGAACAGCCAGCCGACCAAACTTTCACAAAGTTTTGGCGGCAGATGTCGTGCAACTCCGGCAGCACCGTGTCGAGCATGTACTCAAAGTGCTGGTTTTCGCGGAAAAAGTCGGTCTTGTTGGTGGACACCACGTCCATCATGTGCACTATCTCCGCGCTGCCCGCCGGAGAGAACACGTAATCGACATAATCCGCGAAAGACGGCATCTGCAACGCCCTGAGCCTCTTCTGCAACCGGCTCTGCAACATGATGTGCTTCGCCTCCGGCATCTTGATACCGTATTGGCTGTAGATGAACTTGCTCAGCCGCGCAAAATCCGCTGCCGAAAGTTTCGCTTCGTAGAATGAAATCGGGTTGACTTCCATTTTGCTTTGTTACTATTCTACTGTTTCTGCCTGTTTTGCCTCGGTGGTGTCTGTGGTGGCCGCCATCATCACGAGTTCGTCGGTGGAGAACACCTTGTCGATGTCGAGCAACATCACAAACTTGTCGTCGTTCATCTTGTAGATGCCGTCGATGAACTTCGACTTGTACTTGGAGCCGATGCCCGGGGGCGGCAGTATCTCGTCGGTATTAATCTCAAATACCTCCTTGACGGCGTCCACGAGGATGCCTGCATTTACCGTCTCTCCGTCTATCTCAACGTTTAACACGAGTATCACCGTGTCGCGCTTGTACTCGATGGGCGGCATCCCAAATTTCATGCGGATGTCGATGATGGGAAGCACCGTGCCACGAAGGTTGATGACGCCCTTCATGTAGTCGGGGGCGGTGGGAACCTTGGTAATCTGCACAAGTTGCAATATGTTGAGCACCTGCGTTACGTTGATGGCGAAGTACTCCTCGCCAAGCACGAAGGATATGTAAGAGCCTGTTTCGTTGTCCATAATCTTGCGTCGTTATAGTGTTAAAATACTATATATAATGTGTGCTGTGAAGCCTTATAATGATCAAATGTCGTTGTACCGCGTGAACTTGTTGATTACCTTGTGGGTGTCGAGTACGAGAGCCACCGTACCGTCGCCAAGTATCGACGCGCCGGAGAAGATGTCCTGGCTGCGGTAGAGTTTGCCGAGCGGCTTCAATACCGCCTGGTACTCGCCGGTGATGTTGTCCACCACCACGCCAATCTTCCTGTCTTCGTACTTCACCATGATAATCTCCTCGCGCTCAGGCGGGTCGCCCGGTATGGCAAACTCGTCGCGGAGGTAGTAGAACGGATACTGCACGCCCTCTATGTTGATTACGTTTTGGAACGACGATGCTATCTTCTCGTGTTCCACGGCAAAGATGGTGTCTATCACAGAGAGCGGGATGATATAGTCAACGTCGGCGATGCGCACAAGCATGCCGTCGATGATAGACAATGTAAGCGGCAGGCTGATGGTAATAGTGGTGCCTTCGCCAGGTTCCGACGCCACCGACACAGTGCCGCGTATGTCCGACACTTTGCGTTTTACCACGTCCATGCCCACGCCACGTCCGCTGATGTTGGTTACTTTCTCAGAAGTGGAGAATCCCGGCATGAAAATAAGGTCCACCGCCTCCTTGTCGGAAAGTTGCACGTCGGGCGAGATAAGCCCCTTTTCGATGGCCTTGCGCTTGATTTTGTCGGGGTTCATGCCCTGTCCGTCGTCTGTAACGGCTATCACCACCTGACTGCCCGAATAATACGCCTGCAATGTGATCTTGCCCGTGGGCGGCTTGCCTGCCGCCTTGCGCTCTGCGGCGGTCTCGATGCCGTGGTCCACGCTGTTGCGGAGGATGTGCATCAAGGGTTCGGAGATGCCTTCGATGAGCGACTTATCGAGTTCTACTTCCGCGCCCTTGGCCTCAAACTCTATCTCCTTGCCCACTTCCCTCGAAAGGTCGCGCACAAGGCGGCGGAACCTCGTTACAAGGTAGTCGATAGGAATAAGGGTGATGCTGAAAGCGGTGTCGCGGAGTTGGCGCGAAATGTTTTCGAGGCTCTCGGCGATGCGGGTGAGTTCGGCGTTTTTCTCGCGGTCGGCGTAGAGGTTGAGTCCAGCCTGGGTGGTGATGAGTTCGCTCACGAGGTTCATAAGCGAGTCTATCTTCTCCGAGGCGACACGGATGCCCGATATGGACGATTCCTTGGCAAACTTCTTGATGTGTTCGTCGCCCTTGTTCTCCTCTTTGGCTGCCTCCTGAGCGGCTGCGGCAGTCTTTGCTTTTTCGAGGGCGCTGATGGTGTCGGCGAGTTTGGTGATTTTTTCGAGGTCAAACGGGAAGTCGTGGCTGCACTGCAACAGCGGCTCTATGCCCTGGAAGGTAAAGATGTCGCCGTCGGCAAGTTTCTTAACCACAATCTCGCAGTCGTCCTCCACAAAGATAAACACGTCCTTGATGGCGTCCTCGTCCTGTTCGGTGCAGAGAATCACCTCCCACCAAATGTAGGTGTCGTCGTACACAAACCCCTCAAAATCAGGGATGCTGCTGTAGAAAATGTTTACCTTGGCCTTACCAAGCCCCACAAGTTCGTCGATGAGAAGGAGCGGATTGGTGCCGTTTCGCTGGATGTGCTCGTAAGGCTTCACCTTCACGTAGTATGACGATGCGCCATGCCCTTTGTCTTCGGCATCGGAAGTCGCCGTTACCACCACCGACATTGAGTCGCCGTCGAGTATGGCCTCAATGCGCTTGTTGAGGATTTCCTCGTTTTTCTTGATTGCGTCGGTCTTGGAGCCGTCGTCGTTGAGCATGCTCGTGATGTGGTCTGCGGATTCAAAGGTGATGTCGAGCATCTCCCTTGTAACCTTAAGTTTTTTCTGACGCACGAGGTCGTACATGTTTTCAAGGCGGTGGGTGTAGTTGGAGATGTTGTCGAAGCCAAACATGCCTCCCCCTCCCTTGAGCGAGTGCATGATCCGGAATATGCTGTCCACCAACTCCGGATTGTCCATGTCCTGCTCCAAGGTGAGAAGCGCCTGTTCCAACTGACTTACCAAGTCGCTTGCCTCATCAAGGAATTTCTTTTGAAAATTGTCCATCGCTCTACTTCATTGAAAATGTTGGGATAAACCTTACTAACTAAACGGAAAGAGTGTGCGAATTTAGGCTACGCTACCTGATTACCTTGCTGATGGCCGCCAGAAGTTTTGCCGGTACGAAGGGCTTGATAATCCAACCCGTCGCGCCCGCGTCCTTGGCCTCTATCTTCTTGGCCAACTGCGACTCGGTGGTAAGGAACAGGATAGGCACACGGCTGTATCCGGCGGTTGCGCGGATGTATTTGATCAGCTCGATGCCATCCATCTCAGGCATGTGCAGGTCGGTGATCACGAGGTCGATGGTGCGTCCGTCGAGCAACTCGACAGCCTCCTTGCCGTTGCCGGCGGCGAAAACCTCGAAGCCCGCCGTCTGTAATGTGAAATTCACCACTTCGCGGATGCTTTCCGAATCATCCACTATAAGTATTGTCTTTGCCATTTGATTGATATGTTTTTTTTATTATATTCACCTTATTATATATACGGCTATTCCACGCCAAAGCTCAACACCTTGGCGAGGTCGCCTACGCCACAGTTTGCAAGCAACTGCGCCACCTCCGGCGCAAGGTCGCAAGTAACGCGCATAGTCTTCTTGTCGCGCACAAAACTGTTTTTTACCGAGTAAAACAACTGCAAAGCGGCGATGTCAAACTCCGTGATGCCCACAAAACTGATGGCAAGTTCGTCGCACGAAGACACGCAATCCTTCATCTCAGCCACAAGCGGCTCGATGTTTTGCACGGACACATCACCCGTTACCTCATACTCTCGGAAACGACGCTTTACATCGTCTGTCTTAAGCCTATATTCCATAACGCTTTAAGATTCAATGGTTTGCAATAATACGCAGACACTTCACCAGCAATCCGCGCCTTTACATTATCCCTGCATTTATTATGCCATAATTGGGCGGCAGGGACGATTTTCTTACACCGCAAATATATACAATATTTTTTAGTTTTACGAAAAAATTTATCACTTTGTTTTTTTTATTCGTTTTTTTTTTAATTTTGCGATACATTTTAGTACTAAAAAACTCACATTAACACCCCATGTCGGACGGTAATTACAGATTTGACCCCGATTCGCTCGGATACGAAAAGGAGGAACCACACAAATGGCGCAAGATCGCCTTCCGCATCGCCACGCAGGCTCTCGCCGCGCTGACGATAGGCATCGTTGTGTTCCTCACAATATCCTACACCATCAAGACACCCAAACAGAGCAAACTGGAACAGGAAAACGTACTCATGCAACAGGAATACACCGCCCTGAGCATCAAGTACGAAAAAGTGGACTCCGTATTAAAAGACATCGAACAGCGCGACAAGGACATCTACCGCGCAATATTTGAGACCGACATCGACGCCGACAACCAGGCGCAGCGACGCGAGATGTACACAAAAATCACAAGCGACGACTCGCTACGCCGCCTCGTAAAGGCAATGACCGAAACCTCCAACCGCAAACTCAAAGAGGAGGAAAAAAAATTCTCAAACATCCAATACAAACTCACGCCGGGCAACGAAGACCTCCGCAACCTGCCGTCGATACTGCCTCTTGGCAACGCGGGGGTTGACATCATCTACTACGGATTCGGCAAAAAACTCGACCCAATCTACAAGACGCCAAAGATGCACGACGGCATAGACATCGCCGCAAACACCGGCACAGAGATATACGCCACCGCAAACGGCACTGTAACCTACACCGGCGACATGCGCGAACACGGAAGGCACATCATCATAGACCATCAAAACGGTTACAAGACCCTCTACGCCCACGTGAGCGAATACATGGTAAAACGCGGGCAGAAGGTAAAGCGCGGCGACGTGATAGGTCTCGTAGGCAACACCGGCAAATCGCTCACCCCGCACCTGCACTACGAAGTGCAATACAACGGCAAGCCAATCAACCCCGTAAACTACTTCTTTGCATCCCTCAACCCACAGCAATGGAACAAGGTAGCCAAGATAGCCGAGACAAGGGGACTTGCGCTTGACTAAGTGATTGAAGTAATAGAAATAATTGAAACCAATAAAACACATTATATAATATGGAAAACGAAGCAGCAGAAATGACAGAGGCTCAGGGCGAGGTAATCACCACCGAAGAGATTGAAAACCTCGACAAACTCTACTACTCCATAGGCGAAGTGGCGAAGATGTTTAACGTAAACACCTCGCTCATACGCTATTGGGAGAAAGAGTTCCCAATAATACGTCCCAAGAAAAACCAAAAGGGCAACCGTCAGTTCACCAAAAAAGACATCGAGAACATCCACAAGATCCACTACCTTGTAAAAGACCGCAAGATGACCCTCGACGGCGCAAAAAACTACCTCAAAAACAACAACGGCATCTCCAACTTTGAACTCGTGAAGACCCTACAAGGCATCCGAGCAATGGTGGTGGAACTCAAAGAGACCCTCGAAGACAAGAAAGAGGACGCAAAAAATTGACAAAAACACAACTTTTTGCACGCCTTTTGCAGTACAACAGACATAACGATAACCAACACACAAGACAATGAGCACCAAGAATCCAGCAATGGAACTCGACATAAACTTTATGCACAATGTCCTCGCCCTCTACGACGAGTTGATAGACAATGGCATATCGGTAGTCTATATCGGCAAATTCACACACCAAGTAGTGAAAATGTTCACGGAGAAGAACGAAGCGGAGATGGACGAATACAACGAGGAGAGGCAAGTGAAACGCCGCGTTCACCACTCCCTCGTGGAAATCCTGCAAAACATGCAGAAGCACAGCACCGAGTTTCAGACGGAATTCAGCCTCATCAACGGCCTCTTTATGATAGGGCGCAAAGACGGCATATACTACATAATGACCGCCAACAAGGTCTCTAAGCACGACATGCTGCACCTCACACAAGCCCTCAACTGCGTAAACAACGCCACAAAAGAGGAACTCAACGCAATGTACAAAAAACAACTCAAAGAAGGCACCATCTCATCGAAAGGCGGCGCGGGACTCGGCCTCATCGACATCGCACGAAAGACCGACGGCAAACTCGAATACCTATTCATCCCCGTCAACGGAACCGACTACTTCGTACTCAAAGTGGAGATTTCGGGACAAGGCAACGAAGAATAAATCAACAACTTAAAAAAAATTTGCACAATTGGGGAATTATCTGTATATTTGCCGCCGCACACGCAGTATAAACTAAATCCCAAAAAAATGGAAAAACAGTCGGTAAAGGTATTCAGCGGGTTGGCGATAGACGTCAACACCATAAAAAAACTACTCCAAAACAGCGGCATAGATTGCTTTGCCCAAAACCGCAACGCCGGCGACAACGAAAACGGATGGGCAGAACAAGGCTTTGACCCATACGTAGAACTTTTTGTAACACAACCCGACCGCGCTGACGAAGCGACGGCCATCATAGACGCATTTCTCAACACAAAGGCAGAATAACACACCCAAACAAGACAATGAGCAATATAGTAGCCATAGTAGGATGCCCAAACGTAGGCAAATCCACATTATTCAACCGACTCACACAGACCCGCGAAGCCATCGTACACGAAACGGCAGGCGTTACCCGCGACCGTCACTACGGCAAATCTGACTGGAACGGCAAAGAATTTTCGGTAATAGACACCGGCGGATACGTAAACAACTCCGACGACATATTCGAAAACGAAATCAAAAAACAAGTCCACCTCGCAATAGAAGAGGCGGATGTAATATTATTTATGGTGGACACAATGCTCGGTGTTACAGCCGGCGACGAGACCATCGCCGAAATGCTCCGCAAAGCGGGCAAACCGGTATTCCTCGCCGCCAACAAATCCGACAACCCCGAGCTCCACATCGAGACATCTGCCTTCTACGCCCTCGGCATGGGCGAAGTATATTCTCTCTGCGCCAACACTGGCTCCGGCACGGGCGAATTGCTCGACGCCATCACCGCATCATTCACCGACGAAGGCGTGGACGACGAAGAAAACATACCAAAGATAGC
>CAMJWL010000030.1 GCA_946409405.1 uncultured Bacteroidales bacterium | reverse complement strand
GTGTCGCCCGACAAATACGCCGTCAAATTCACCGACAAAAACAACAACGGCTACTCTCTCGACTGCCCCGAAGAGTTTCTCACAAAGAAGGCACTCGACCGCCGCGCAAAATTCCAAGTCAACCTCGACGAATACGACCTGCCTGTCAGCAAGGCATACGTGGATTCGTTGAAGGCGTTGGGATTCAAGGTGCAGGGCTGTTCCAAATGGCTCAACTGCGCCGTTATCCAAACGGATGACTCCACCAACCTCGCCAAACTCGACGACCTGAGTTTCATAGTGCACGACTATCAATGGCTTATAGTAAAACAGGGCGAAAAGACACCCCTCCCGCCCGTTGTGCGCCCAAAACTGAAAGATAAAAAAAAGCCCGCCCCACCCAAGCAGGTCTATGACTATGGCGAGGGACTCACGCAAGCCGAAATGCTCGGCATCAACAAACTCCACGCCCTTGGCTATTGCGGTCAAGGCATGACGATTGCCGTGTTTGACGCGGGATTTTACAAGGCCAACCAACTCAATTGCTTTACCAAAATGTTCACGGAAGGCCGCATACTTGGCGTGCGCGACTTTGCCGACAACGACACCACCGTTTATGATGCCGACAACCACGGCATGAACGTATTGAGTTGTATAGCAGGCAATTGGAGCGGTCAACTCGTAGGCACTGCACCCGAAGCAAGCGCGTATCTTTTCCGCACGGAGATAAGTTCGTCAGAAAACATCGTGGAGGAATTTTTGTGGGCTTTTGCAGCAGAAGTGGCTGATAGTCTTGGTGTTGACATGATTCACAGCAGCCTTGGCTACCAGAAGTTTGACGACAAGAGCGTAAGTTACACCCGCGAACAAGGCAACGGCAACACCACCATAGCCGACATTGCAGCCGACCGCGCCGCATCCAAGGGCATCGTGGTAACAGTGAGCGGTGGCAACGGCGGCGACGAAATCGAATACCCGTGGGTAACTTCCCCCGCCGACGCAGACAGCGTTTTGGCTGTTGGCGCGGTGGACAAAAGGCGCAAGATTGCGTATTTTAGTTCGATAGGCAACACCGTGGACGGTCGCGTAAAACCCGACGTATGCGCAATGGGCTTCATGGCAGCGGTGCAAGGTCCGAGCAACCACATCACACATTCCAACGGTACGTCGTTCTCTGGCCCGATACTCGCCGGATGTGTTCTTTGCCTCATGCAAGCGCACCCCAACGCACCTGTAATGGAGATTTTGCAAGCAGTAAGGGCGGCGGGCGACATCTACGACCATCCCGACGTGCAATACGGCTACGGCATCCCCGATTTTGAAATCGCACACAAGATTCTTACTAAGAGAGGATTTTAACAAAATGAACTATCAAGAGGCTGTAAATTACCTGTTTACGCAGTTGCCGGTATTTGAAAAGACGGGTGGCGACGCATACAAACCCGGTCTCGGGACGGCTACCGCGATGGACAACTCATTCGGCAACCCGCACCTTAAATATAAGACCATCCACATCGCCGGAACCAACGGCAAAGGGTCGGTCTCCAACTTTTTGGCATCGATATTACAAGAGGCGGGGTATCGGACGGGACTGTTTACGTCGCCGCATATCGTTGATTTCAAGGAGCGTATAAGGGTTAACGGCAAAAAAATCGACGAGCAGTTTGTTACTGATTTCGTCAACAATTACGCCGTTAAATTCAAACATTTGCAGCCTACTTTTTTTGAGTTGACAACGGCGATGGCGTTTGAATATTTCCGTCAGCAAAACGTGCAAATCGCTGTAATAGAGACAGGTATGGGCGGACGGTTGGATTCCACAAACATCATCACGCCGATACTCAGTGTCATCACAAACATCGCATTGGATCACTGCCAATTTCTCGGCAACACACTAAAAGAAATTGCCGCCGAAAAAGCGGGCATCATCAAACATTCTGTGCCAGTAATTGTAGGCGAAGGCGACTCGCGCACCAACTCCGTCTTTATCGACAAGGCAACACAGATGGACGCGCCTATCACATTAGCATCCAACAAGTTGCAAGCCACAATGGGCGGCGTTACCGACGACGGAAAACAGATTTTCAATGTCTTCAAATGCGGCGAACCATACTACACGGGCATCAAATGCGGACAGAGCGGCAAATATCAGGAAAAAAACATCGTTACAGCCGTTGCCGCCGTGGAACAGTTGCAGCGTCAGGGCATCAACATTACCAAGCAAAATATCTACGACGGTTTTGAGAACGTCAACCAAAACACAGGATTCTATGGACGTTGGCAAATAATTGGCAACCAACCACTTACAATCTGCGACACGGGACACAACCCCGCCGGAATCAAATATGTGGCAGAGCAGATTGCAGCACAACATTTCAAAACTTTGAGGATGGTAGTAGGTTTTGTAGCCGACAAGGACACTGCCTCAATCCTCAAACTTCTGCCTCAAAACGGCGTATATTATTTTTGCAACGCCCAGAGCAAGAGGGCATTGCCCTCCCCTACCCTACAATCTCTCGCCGCCAACTACGGACTCAACGGCAATGCGTACCAATCTGTAAAAGAGGCGTTTGCGGCGGCAAAATCTGACGCAGCAAAAGACGATTTAATCTTCCTCGGCGGAAGCAATTATGTGGTGGCGGAAGTGCTGTAATTACATAATTAAGTGCTGTATAATCACAATTTAAACTGCAAAGTCTGCCCCCTGGCAAGTTTTACGCGGCGTTTGGCTGTGAGTTTGCTTGTGCCGGGAAGAGAACGCGCCAAAAATATTTTGGTATCTGCCATGGCGATTATAAGGAGCGTGTCGGCTGCGATGCGGCTGATTTTCACTTCGTTGCCCTTGACGAAAACATCGGCGCGAAAGGCAGCGGACGTGTTTCGTTTTTGACTAAAAGTAGCCGAAATTTTGCCGCCAAAAATCGTCATCGTATCGCCCAAAATGGGGACAAAATCATTGTCTGGACATTGAAAATTGCGCAGCGTGGCGGTGTCGCTGAGTGCATAAAAATTTGTTACCAATACATAAACTCCCGTATTGTCGTCGGTGATAATGCCGCCCCATTCGTTTGGCAGGTAATCGTTTAGAAGTATTGTTTTGTCATTGCAACTACTTGTTTCTTCGGCAGTTACCTTGCTAAGGTAAATATAAGAGTGAGCATCGTTGCGGTCGCCAAATTTGTGGTTACGCAGCCCGCGCCACGACGAAGTGAGGAGTCGGCATTTGATTGAAGCATTGTTGATAGTGTTTCCAAAACGGAATACATGCCCAGCGTCGCGAGAGACGATGCCAATAGAATTGTCGATATTAATCCACGGCGAATCAAAAACTGCTTCCAACGAATCCGCACCAATAATTTTGCTGCCATCTTTGTAACTTATTGTGCGCCACTCACTTGTAAATTTGTCAAACGAAACGCACTGCTTGCCTCCATTGTCCTCCTGCAAGGTGGTTTCGCCCATAAATTTTACCTTGTCCTGATAAATAATTGCATTGCCCTCAGTGCAATAAAACACCGAATTTTTGTGGACGCTTCCCTCGTGATAACTTATAAGTGTGTGCATTACAAAAGTGTTGCCGTCCAAATTGAAAATTGGTTGCTGTGTAAGTTTGCCACTCGTTTTTTTGTTTTCGTAAGTGTAACTTCCCAAAAAATTGCCACCATTGTTATAATCAAAATGCGGCATCATAATTTTGCACAAATCGGGTTTGTTTGGCACAAAATATCCAGAATAATTGCCGCCCGCACACAGCGAAAAAACCATAAGCCTGTAATCTGATGCCGCTCGTACAACTCTCTGAGTTTCAAAAAGTTTGGCATGATAATAACGTTTGCAGAAATCTTGCCATAGAGTAGGCACAAGATCCGATGTGGACGCAACTTCGTGCATCAGGTACGACATCACCACCCTGTGAGCCTGAACGCCCATGCGCCTCTGCCCAATGTCCGAATTGAGCAGCCATGAACCGTCGCTGGTGGTCTGTTGACGTATTTTGATGTTTTTAAAGGCCTGACTTTCAAGCATCAGCGCATCCCCATCGCGCAAAAAACACGCCAACGTGGAAAACGACGTTATTTGGTCAAAAAGATACATGCTCCAGTCGTTGCCATTGGGCATTGCAAAGTCGCCATCGGGCAAAGCGAGATAATTAAGCACCGAATCCTGCACCCTGCGGCAGTTGTGGAAAATGGCATTGGTGGAATATCGACGGGCGTTGCCATTATCCGCCCCAAAAAGTTCCAAAGCGAGTTTTGCCTCACCAAGTTCTTGAATCACAACGTTTTGGTAGCCGGGATGAAAATGCCCGTGATTTTGCAGCGTGAAGTCGGAAGCAATGTTGTCGCCTTCGTAAAAACCAGCCACCGTCTTATTATTGTATTCAGGATCTATCACAGTGTAGTCTCTCTTGTCGTATTTTACTGAAAACGTGTTGATTGCCATCGCCCGCATCCTGTCGAAATATCTGTCGGAATGTCCGCCGTCCACCAAACCAACCCTTGCCGCCAAAACGCCAACGTCCCATCCGTTTTCCTCCGCCCGCGTGTCGTTTTCGCGGCGTGTGGGAATCCTGTTTTTGCCCGCAATATACATGCACTCGGCATCAAGCATCTTCTTGACGCATTTTTGCTGACTGTCAGATAGTTCGTCCCAAAGAAAATATGCCGCAAATGTCGCCGTCATAGCCCACAGCGACGATTCAAACTGCAATGCGCCGGTAGAGGAAGTACCCCAATATTTTTGATCGACGCAGATTGCAAGTTTATTGGCAGTATGTGTTGAAAGACAGAATGTTAGCGACATAAAAGCCATTTTCCTTATATCCTCCCAACTCACTCCGTCGGGCAACTTTACGCCGTCGCGCCGTCCATATTTATAGAGAAACGCGCAGGTCATGCCCATGTCGATGTTGGTTCTAACGCCGTCCTCTGTACTACTCATCGGCTCCTTGCAACGGAAAAAACCAATGGAATCGCCATCCTTGTTTACGCTCCTCCAATTGACAAAATTCTTCTTCATATACCTCGAAAAATCTGCCAGCATATCCATAATGCCCGCCTTCAACTCCTGTTCCGACAGACAACGCAAATCAAGCACACCTTCCGTCGGCGAATGATAATCACCAACGGTCTGCGCCACAATAGGATGAGGGCAGACGGCAGTTAACACTAAAAAAATGACAAGAAAAATATACTTCATAAAAAGCACCATAAACATTTAACGCACAAAAATAATTATTTTTTTTTGAATGTTCCAAAAATATTGTTTATATTTGCAACCGACAAAACGCACACAAACATCATGACAGTTTACGGAAAAATAAAACACTACGTCAAGATAGCATGGGAGCACAGGATAGGGTGCGCCATAGTTCTTTTTTTGGGCTGGATGACCTTCTTCGATCAGCACAGTTTTCCCAAACAATGGACTCGATACCAAAATATATTGTCTCTCCGCAACGAGAAGCAATACTACATCAACAAAATCCACAACGACTCGATAATGCTCAACGAGTTGAAAACCAACGACAAAAACCTCGAAAAATACGCCCGCGAACAATATTTTATGAAAGCGGACGACGAGGACGTTTTTGAAATCGTAGAGATGCCATAACGCCATGCAACCTATCGCCCACAACGCCATCACGCTGTACGACCTTGCCGTGCTTATACGTCGCACCATCGACCAAGGCCTGCCAAACACATACCTCGTTACAGCCGAGATACAGTCGCTCAGCGTCAACCGCAGCGGTCATGCCTACCTGGAACTCGTAGAAAAGTCTGAGGAGGGCGACCGTGTGATTTCGCAAGCGCGGGCCACCATCTGGGCGGGGCAATACAGGATGATAAAGGCGTATTTCGAGAGCGCGACAGGACGGCAGTTGCAATCCGGCATCAGGATAATGGTGAAGGCAAAAGTCAACTACCACGAAATATACGGCCTGAGCCTCAACATCACCGACATCCTCCCCGAATACACCGTTGGCGAGATTGCCATGCAGCGTCAGCGCACCATCGACCAACTGAAAGCCGACGGCATCTTCGACATGAACCGCACCCTCGCCCTGCCACAACTGGTACAAAGGATAGCCGTGATTTCGTCGGCTACGGCGGCGGGCTACGGCGACTTCTGCAAACAGTTGCAGGGCAACCAATACGGATATTATTTCTGTGCCACATTGTTTGAGGCGGCGGTGCAGGGCGACGGCGCGGCGGCATCCATCATCGAAGCCCTCGACAGCATAGCCGAGTGCCGCGACCAATTCGACTGCGTGGCGATAATCCGTGGCGGCGGCAGCAAGACAGACCTCGCTTGTTTTGACCAACTGGCTATCTCACAGCATATCTGCCAGTTTCCATTGCCGATAATCACGGGCATCGGGCACGATAGGGACGAGTCGGTAGCCGACCTTGTAGCCAACACGCCCCTCAAAACCCCAACCGCCGTGGCACAATTCCTCATCGACCGTGCGCACGGCTGCGACATGGCTCTCAACGCCAAATCAGCCGCCATAATGCGCAAGGTGGCAATGGCGATGTCTGGCAAAATCTCGGCTGTCTACATGGCATGGGATCGCATCATCAACCGCGTCAAAAACCGTCTTTTGCAAGCAGATGCGCGGTTGCAGACCATCGAGGCGCGGATAGAGGCGCGGAGTCCCAAGGCAGTGTTGCGCCGGGGATACACATACGTGATGGTGGACGGCAAAATAGTTACCACCGCCGCGCAACTCAAAGACGGTCAGAAAATTACAACAGTTTTCAACGACGGCACGGCGACATCCGTCGTTACAGAAACCACAATCCACCCCCAACAATGAAAACAATAGGACTACTCTCCGACACACATAGCCATTTGGACGACAAGTTTATGGATTTTTTTGCGCCGTGCGACATGATATGGCACGCGGGCGACATCGGCTCGCTGGCATTGGCAGACCGCATCGCCGCCTTCAAACCACTCGTGGCGGTATATGGCAACATGGACGACCAAAAGACGCGGCTCGTATATCCATTGGAACAACGTTTTGAAGTGGAGGGCGCGGACGTGTATATGACGCACATCGGCGGCTATCCTGGTCATTATCCCCCGGCGATACGGACGGTGCTCGACAACAATCCGCCCAAAATATTCGTCTGCGGACACTCGCACATCCTGCGCATTATGTACGACAAAAAGTATAATCTACTTGCCATGAATCCGGGCGCGGCAGGCATGTCAGGTTTCCATGACAAAAGAACTGCCGTGAGGTTCAAAATCGACAAGGGCGAAATCTCAGACCTCGAGATATGCGAACTCCCAAGATACAATTCTTAAAAAAAATTTGTGGGGATAACATTCTGATAGTTATGCTACTAAAAGCCGTCGGGAAAAAAATACCCAAAAAGCATTTTTGAGATTGCGAATTTATTGCTAATTTAGCAACCAACTTACTAAGGAAAAACGACCGAGACATGGACAACTCTGTACGTCAAATATGGGATAATTGTTTACAATTTATCAAGAACAGTATTAACGCAAATTCCTTCCGGATGTGGTTTGAACCCATAGAACCCGTGAAGGTGGTAGATTGTACCCTTACCATACAAGTACCGTCGTCTTTCTTCTACGAATACCTCGAAGACAACTATGTGGAACTCCTCCACAAGGCTTTGCAGCGCGAACTCGGTCCCGACGCAAAACTCATGTACAACATCGTTGTTGACAAGGTAAAACGCGACAAAGGCACGTACAACGTCCCCGGCAACCGCAACAGCGCGCTGCCGCCCAACAACCCAACGCCGCAGAATCCTGCCGGCAACGAAATCATAAATCCTTTTGCAACGCCGGGCATCAGGAAAATGACGCTCGACTCGCGCCTCAACCCCATCTACACGATGGAAAATTTCATCGAGGGCGACTGCAACAAACTTGGCCGCCGCGCCGCCGAATCCATCGCCAACAAGCCCGGACACAACCCCTTCAACCCGTTCATGATTTTTGGCAATTCGGGCATGGGCAAGACGCACCTCGCACAGGCTATCGGCAACTCCATCAAAGAGAAATTCCCCGACAAGGTGGTGCTGTACGTGGAGGCCAACAAATTCCAGACACAATACACCGACGCTTGCCGCAACAACACCCGCAACGACTTCGTGCATTTTTACCAGATGCTCGACGTCCTGATAATAGACGACGTGCAGGAGTTTGCGGGCAAAGTAGGCACACAGGACACTTTCTTCGCCATATTCAACTCGTTCTACATGAGCGGCAAACAGATTATCCTCACCTGCGACACCAAGCCCGTGGAGTTAAAAGGCTTGAACGAAAGGCTCCTGACCCGTTTCAGGTGCGGACTCACGGTGGAAGTCTCGATGCCCGACTACGCCACGCGCCTCAACATCCTCAAACGCAAGGCGTACAACGACGGCATGGTAATCAGCGAAGACATCCTCAAATACATTGCGGAAACCGTTGTGAGCAACGTTCGCGACCTCGAAGGCGCGTTGATTTCGTTGCTCGCCCACAGCACTTTTAGCCGCTCGGAGTTGACCCTCGACGTGGCAAAACAGTTGCTCGGCAAAATCACCAAAAACAACGAACCCGAAAAATACACCATCGAACACATTATAAAGGTGGTCTGCGGACATTTTGGCATCAAGGAACAAGTGCTGAGTTCCAAATCCCGCGCCAAGGAGATTGCCACGGCGCGTCAGATGGCGATGTACTTTGCCAAGCAACTCACCGACCTGCCTTACAAACAGATTGGCATCTCGATAGGCAACCGCGACCACAGCACGGTATTGTACGCTTGCAAGACCGTTGCCAAACAGATAGAAACCGACGACAAATTCCGCGAGATAGCGCAGGAAGTGGAAAACAAGATTAAGTCGCCGCAAGAATAGAAGAATTTTTTTTTGTATTTTTTTAGTCGAGTTATTTTTTAGTGGGCGATGTTCCGGCGCGATGCCCCCCATCAAACCGGAACTCGCTTTTTAGAATCCAAAAAGCGTACCATAATAATTATGGAGTTAACAATTAATAGTTAACTATGGACAAACAACGCACATACATAGCCATCGACCTCAAATCGTTTTACGCATCGGCAGAATGTGTTGACCGTGGACTCGACCCGCTTGCCAACAACCTCGTTGTAGCCGACACTTCGCGCACCGACAAGACGATTTGCCTCGCTGTGTCGCCATCGCTCAAAGCATACGGCATTCCGGGACGTGCAAGGCTGTTTGAAGTAATCCAACGAGTCAAACAAATCAACAACGAAAGGAAACGCAAGGCGGGCATCCGCGAATTTACAGGCAAGTCAATCAACGCCGACGAACTTGCCGCGCACCCCGATTGGGAACTCGACTACATCGCCGCAACGCCGAGGATGGCGCATTACATCAAGGTAAGCACGCAGGTCTATCAGACTTACCTCAAATACATCGCGCCCGAAGATATGCACGTTTACAGCATCGACGAGGTTTTTATGGACATAACATCCTACACCCGCATTTACAAGATGACCGCCCACGAACTCGCCGTAAAAATAATCCGCGACGTACTCAAACGCACCGGCATCACCGCCACCGCCGGCATCGGCACCAACATGTATCTCTGCAAAATCGCCATGGACATCGTGGCCAAGCACATCCCCGCCGACAAGGACGGCGTGCGCATCGCCGAATTGGACGAAATGTCGTACCGCGAACAACTTTGGAACCACCGCCCGATAACAGATTTTTGGCGCGTGGGACATGGCACAGCATCCAAACTCGCCGCCATTGGCATCAACACAATGGGCGAAATTGCACGGTTGTCCCTGCAACACGAGGAATTGTTGTACAGGATGTTTGGCATCAACGCCGAACTTTTGATAGACCACGC
Source organism: uncultured Bacteroidales bacterium (assembly GCA_946409405.1). Classification (GTDB taxonomy): domain Bacteria; phylum Bacteroidota; class Bacteroidia; order Bacteroidales; family UBA3824; genus UBA3824. Next base: position 14,181 of record CAMJWL010000030.1, on the reverse strand, counting down.
ATGGGGTTGGGAGCCTTGCACGATGGATTTGGTGAAAAGTTACCGCCCCGAAACCAATTCAATAAGTAGCGGACAGGTTTTGCAGTCGCCATACACCTTCCAAAAAGCGCGTATCGTGGTGGAGGAAATGGCGGACGCATTGTCGTTGCAACTCGTTGAAAGACGCATAGTTACCAACAAAATGACCCTCACAATAGGCTACGACCGTGAGAGCCTCGCCAACCCCGAAATCCGCGCACAATACCACGGCGAAATCCGCATCGACCGTTACGGCCGTCAAGTACCCAAATACGCCCACGGCACAGCGTCGCTTACCGAGCCGTCGTCGTCGTCAAGAATGATAATTGATGCAATCCTCGACCTCTACGACCGCATCACAAACCACAAATTATTAATAAGGAGAATAACGATTGCCGCAAACGTGATGTTAGAAAGAGCCATTATCAAAAAAGAATCTCCTATGCAACTCGATTTGTTTACTGATTATCAACAACTTGCCGCCGAGCATCAACAACATCAGGAAACACTCGCCAAGGAACGCCGTATGCAAGAGGCTCGGCTCGAAATCAAGCAACGTTTCGGTCAAAACGCGATACTAAAAGGACTCAACTTCGGCGACGGAGCAACGGGCAAAGAACGAAATAGACAGATAGGAGGACACAAAGCATGAACGACAACTACTCAGACATCATCAACCTGCCGCACCATGTATCGACGCGGCATCCGCAAATGCCCATGATAGATCGTGCGGCACAGTTTGCGCCGTTCTCCGCGTTGACAGGTTTGGACGACGCGATAGACGAGACCGCCCAACAACAAATCGCGGAAATAATTGACAGTGAGCAATTAACCACTGACTAAAAAAACATCTTCCCGTCTTCTGTCAAGAGCGGCAGAATGTCGTCTTTGGGGATAACGACCTCCACTTCGCCAAAATCGTAAGCGGCGATTTCTTGAAGTCCGTATGTAATCACCACATTGCCGTCGCCGTCGATATAGGGCATGAACGCACCGGGCAATTTTACCAAACGTTGTCCGTCAACATTTTCCAACGCATCTTTATTAAGGTAATCGAATACGTTTTTGCTGCCATCAATGCAGAGAGCCTCCGGCATGTGTGCAACAATCAGGCGTTTGAGATCCAACAGATTGTTCGGGTCAATCATCTGACTATCAAACATTTTGCAATCGCTCTTGCGGAATGTTGCGCCCACAGACTTATGTGCGCCGTACCAACTTCCGGCAGAATGATAGACAAGGCTCGTCATTGTAACAAACTTCGTGGTGTCGCACAAAAGATTGATTTCCAAAGAGTTCTCGTAATTACCTTTGGCGTTTTTGGGCGAATTTGGCTTGTCGAAAATCTTTTGGGCGATGTTAGCGACATATTTTTGGTAATTGTCGCCGTGGAGTTTGCCCTGAGAATAAGACACAATCCACTCGCGGATGGCCTTGGCAAGTTTCTTGTCGCCGTCCACCGGAAAATCAATCGACGCCACCGACGAATACACCAACTTGCCGTCAGTCTCACCGATGCTGTCCTTGAAATTCTTGAAATTCAGTTCCTTAGAACCGCCCGTGCAACACGCCGACAGCACACACGCCGCCGCGCAAATCAATATCATAATCTTTTTCATAATCATTTTTTTATTGTTGTTAACTGACACAAAAATACATCTTTTTTTGCCGACAATCAAAATTATTTTGCCACCCGACAAAAAAACCTTACCTTTACGCTGCAAAATTTTCACATATCAAATGAACACAATAGGCACAATTTTTAAGACAAGCATATTTGGCGAAAGCCACGGCAACGGCATCGGAGTAGTGATGGACGGCGTACCGGCGGGCATTTCGCTCACTGTTGATGACTTCATCGCCGACCTCTCGCGCCGCAAGGCCGGGGCAAAAGGCACTACGCCGCGCAAGGAAGACGACCTGCCGGAGATTCTCTCGGGCGTTTTCAACGGCAAGACCACGGGCGCACCATTGGCGGTACTTTTCCGCAACGGCAACACCAAGAGCAAGGATTACTCCCAACTTTTTGACCATCCGAGACCCGGACACGCCGACTTTGTGGCGCGCGTCAAGTATGGAGGGTTCAATGATTACACCGGCGGCGGACACTTCTCGGGACGCATCACATTAGGTCTCGTGGCGGCAGGCGTAGTAGCCAAAAAGATACTCGCCCCCGCATCCGTCAACGCCAAAATCCTCGAAATAGGTGGCTCTACCGACTTAGACGCCGCCATCGAAAAGGCTCAAAATCAAAAGGATTCAATAGGCGGCATCGTGGAATGTGTAGTCAATGGATTGCCCGTCGGACTTGGCGAACCATTTTTTGGAAGCGTTGAATCCGAAATAAGCCGCGCAGTATTTTCAATACCGGCAATCAAGGGCATCGAATTTGGCGCGGGATTTTCGGTTGCAAAAATGACCGGCAGCACCTGCAACGACAATATTATTGACGCTGACGGACATACCGCCACCAACAACAATGGCGGCATCAACGGCGGCATTACCAACGGCAACGACATCATTTTCCGCGTCGCCGTAAAGCCAACGCCCTCGATTTCGCTGCCGCAAGACACTTATAATATAAAGGACGGCAAGGTAGAGCCGCTTACGATTGTTGGCCGCCACGACCTGTGCATCGCTCTCCGCGTGCCCGTGGTTTTGGAAGCCGCAACCGCAATCGCCCTCGCCGACCTCAGCCTCATTGCGCAAAAATCACCCCGAATTTTTTAACAAATTAGATTATGAAAACTTACTTCGCCTCCGATTTTCACCTCGGCGCACCCGACAAGGAGATTTCTTTGGAACGAGAGCGGCGCATAATCCGTTGGCTCGATTTCATAAAAGCCGATGCGGAGGCGTTGTACCTTTTGGGCGACATTTTTGATTTTTGGTACGAATGGAACAACGTGATTCCCAAGGGTTTTTACCGATTTTTCAATAAGTTGGCGGAACTCACCGAGGCTGGCGTCAAGATTTATTATTTCACCGGCAATCACGATGTTTGGCAATATCATTACCTGAAAGATGAATTTGGCATCGAGGTCTATGGCAAGCCGCGCCTATTCGAAATCCACGGCAAACGCATTTATATGGGGCACGGCGACGGTCTCGGCAGCGGCAGCAAGGGTTACGCCTTCATCAAATGGGTTTTCACAAACAAAGTAACGCAATTCCTGTACACCAACTTTTTCCATCCGAATTTTGCCATGTGGATAGGCTTTAAATGGAGCGCGTCGCGTCATCAATACACCCGCAAGACATTGCCATTCCAAGGCGACAATGAGCACATTATCAAGTACATCCGCAGCATCGAATCGCAAGAAAAAGCCGACGTTTACATCTTCGGCCACCGCCACATCGAGGTAGAACACGACCTCGGCAACGGCAAAAAATACATCAACACCGGCGCGTGGTACCACAAATCGCCGTATGCCGTGATGGAGGAAGACGGAGAGGTGAGGTTGAAGGAGTTTTGAGGGGGAAGTGATTCATAAATAAAATCATATTATTTCTCAAAAAAAATTTTTTCAAATAAAATAAAATAACTAATATTGTGCAAATTAAAACTTTGATGCTATGGACAACAAAATCGAAGATAAAATTGAATGGACGCTTGTTTTCGTTTGGGAGTTTGCACAACGATATGCCCTCACACTAAAACAGGCATTCAATTATTTGCGCCGTTTCGACGGCATTGGATTCGTTGACAGGAATTACGGCTATGTACATACACAGTCGTTTGCGTCGATGGTGGACGACATAGCGGAGTATTGTCATAAAAATGGAGGAGCCTTAATATGATACTATACCACGGTTCCAACATTTCGTTTGACGAGATTGACCTGCAAAAATCCAAACCAAACAAGGATTTTGGAAAAGGATTTTATCTGTCGCCAAATTATATGCAGGCTATGGAAATGGCAAAAATCAAGACTGAGCAATTGAAGTTTGGGTCGCCAAAAGTGATGACATTTGAGTTTGACGACAAAAATCCCGACCTGAAAATAAAACGTTTTGAAAAGTACAGCGAAGAATGGGCAAAATTCATCTTGCTCAATAGAAACAATCGTAAGCCCACACCGGCGCACGATTATGATGTGGTAATTGGTCCAATTGCCGACGACCGTGTGGGTGTGCAACTTTGGAAATACGAATCAAAACTGATTGATTTAAAAACGTTGACGCAAAATTTACGGTATATGAAAGGCATCACCATACAATATTTTTTTGGAACAGAAAAAGCAATCAAAACATTGACGCTACTATGAACGAAAAAGAATTGATGAAATTGGATTTGGTAAAAAAATTGTCGCTTCTTTTGATGGAAAAAGACAGCAATCTTACTATGCAAAATGCTTTGTCTGAGGTACTTAACTCCGAAACATATCGAAGCCTATCAGATGATAATACACATTTGTATTACCAAAGTCCCTACTATGTATATTCATTTTTGGAAAACGAATTGAATACGGGACGGATGAGTTGATCCCCCAAAAAATCAGAAGGGGCGTCCCATCTTGCGACGGAACATCCCCTTCCTTTCTACGCCTGCTATACAAAAAACAAACTTTAATAACTCTGATTATGAACATTCTTCACTGCACGGCCGGAGGGATCGTTGAGGTTGCGGAACGATGCGTCCCACGCCAACGCCTCTGCCGTGGAACAAGCCACCGATGGAACCGACGGCACCGTCAACGCCGCCGACCTACTCGGAAAATGCTCCTCGAATATCGAGCGGTAATAATATTCTTCCTTGTTCATCGGGGTATTGATGGGGAAACGCTCTTTGGCTGTTGACATCATCTCGTCCGTAACGGCCTCTGAGGTAATGCGTTTGAGCGAATCAATCCAACTGTAGCCCACGCCGTCGGAAAATTGCTCCTTCTGCCGCCAACATACTTCCGCCGGAAGCATATCCTCAAACGCCTTGCGGAGAATGTGCTTTTCGATTTTGCCATTGCCCGCCATCTTGTCTTGCGGATTGAGCGACATCGCAACATCGAGAAACTCCTTGTCCAAAAACGGCACGCGACCTTCCACGCCCCACGCAGAAAGCGACTTGTTGGCGCGGAGACAGTCGTAGAGGTAAAGTTTGGAGAGTTTGCGGACGGTCTCCTCGTGGAACGCCTGAGCGTTGGGGGCTTTGTGGAAGTACAAATAGCCGCCGAAAATCTCGTCTGCGCCCTCGCCCGACAATACCATCTTGATGCCCATACTCTTGATGACACGCGCCAAAAGGTACATCGGAGTACTTGCGCGGACTGTTGTAACGTCGTATGTCTCAATATAATAGATAACATCACGAATGGCATCGAGACCTTCCTGAACGGTGTAATTGATTTCGTGATGGACAGTGCCGATGTAATCAGCCACCTTGCGGGCGGCGGCAAGGTCGGGCGCACCCTTCAAGCCGACGGCAAACGAGTGCAACTGCGGCCACCAAGCCTGTTGTGTGCTGTCGGTCTCCACGCGCATTGCGGAATATTTTTTGGCAATTGCCGAAATAATCGAACTATCCAAACCGCCCGACAGCAACACGCCATACGGCACGTCTGACATCAATTGACGCTTAACAGCCGATTCCAACGCCTCGCGGATGTCGTTGCCAGTGAGTTTTGAATCCTTAACAGCACCATAATCCTTCCAGTCGCGGGTGTACCAACGGGTCATTTTTTGGGTTTTGGACGAATAATAATGACCGGGCAGGAACACCTCGTAATCGGTGCAGAACCCTTCCAACGCCTTCAACTCCGAGGCAACGCACAAGTGTCCATCAGCGTCGTGTCCGATGTAGAGCGGAATCACGCCAATCGGGTCGCGGGCGATGAGGTACTCGTCGTGCTCCTCGTCATAGAGCGCAAAGGCAAAAATGCCCGACAAATCCTCCAAAAAGTTGATGCCCTTGTCGCGGTACAACGCCAAAATCACCTCGCAGTCGGAACCTGTGAGAAATTCGTATTTGCCTTCGTAACGCTCGCGGATTTGACGGTGATTGTAGATTTCGCCATTAACAGCAAGTATCACCTTTCCGTCAGCGGTTTTCAGGGGCTGACTTCCCGACTTAGGATCTACGATGGAGAGCCTTTCGTGCGCCAAAATCGCCGTCTTGCCAACGTAAATACCCGACCAATCGGGACCTCTGTGACGGATTTTGCCGGACTGCTCCAACGCACGGCGGCGCAATTTCTCCGGCTCGCTCTGTATGTCAAATATGCCTACTATTCCACACATAATATTTTGTTTTTTCTTTAACACCGAATTAAACGAATACCATCCATTCGGTAGAGACGCAAAATTTTGCGTCTCTACAATCGAATCAAACGAATAATTAATTCGGTGCTAAAAATCAATTATTTAATTTTGTTACTAATTTCTTCCGCAATTTTGCGTCCCGACGCGATTGCCCTTACTACGAGGGATGCGCCTGACGCGGCGTCGCCACAGACGAAAACATTGTCGGCGAACTGCGGATGTTGCGGCTTCAAGAATCCCATCGCGAGCAACGCCATATCGCACTCGATGACCTCCTTTTTGCCGGTGAGTTTCATAATCGGGCGACCACCTTCGGGGTTGGGCTCCCAAACTACTTCCTCCACTTCCGCGCCGGTCAATACGCCGTCTTTGCCGATAAACTTGTTGGTATTCAAGAGCCAACGCCTTGTGCAGCCTTCCTCGTGCGCGTAAGACGTTTTGAGGATTTGCGGCCAATAGGGCCAAGGTGTCGCGGGGTTGCTGCCCTCCGGCGGCTTGGGCATAATCTCGATTTGAGTTACCGACTTGCAGCCCTGACGATGCGCAGTGCCGATGCAGTCGCTGCCGGTGTCGCCGCCGCCAATTACAAGCACCTTCTTGCCCTTGGCGTTCACGAGGTCTTTCTTGTCAAAAGACTGACCCATAAGGATTCTCGTCTGTTGCGAAAGGATTTCCAACGCGAGGTGAACGCCCTTCAATTCGCGTCCTTCGATTTTCAAATCCCTTGCCTGCGGAGTGCCGGTTGCAATGACGTAAGCATCATATCCGGCGGGGAGATTGTTGACATCAACATTCTGATTATAAACGAAATTGATGCCCTCCTGCTCCATCAACACGATGCGGCGGTCGATGACATTTTTGGCGAGTTTGAAATTTGGGATGCCAAACCTCAACAATCCACCAGCCGCCTCGTTTTTTTCATAGACAGTAACGTCAAAACCCTTCTTGTTCAATTGGTTGGCGGCAGAAAGACCCGCCGGACCAGAACCAATTACAAGCACTTTCTTGCCGTTGCGGTCGTAAGTCTGCGGCGTGATGTAACTCTCCAAGAAAGCGCGTTCTATGATGGCGCACTCGTTTTCGCGGCAAGTTACGGGTTCGGAGATTGTGAGATTCAATACGCACGACTTTTCGCACAGAGCCGGACAAACCCTGCCCGTAAACTCCGGAAAATCGTTGGTCTTGCTCAGGAGTTTGTACGCCAACTCCCAATCGCCCTTGTAGAGCGCGTCGTTCCATTCGGGCTGCTTGTTGCCAAGGGGACACGCCCAATGGCAGAAAGGCACGCCGCAATCCATACAGCGCGAGGCCTGTTGCTGACGGTCTTTTGTATTTAAAGTCTGTTCCATCTCCGAAAAATCGTGGACACGCTCGCTCACCGGCCTGTGTCCCGCCTCCTTCCTCGGAATGGTCAAAAATGCTCTCGGATTTCCCATTTTTGTTTCAATATTTTGTATTTTTCTAACACCGAATTAAACAGCATAAATAAAATTTACAAGCAAATTTTATTTTACAAATTGAACGAATAAAGTTTCATTTAATTTCGGAAATTAATATTCGTTACATTTGTCGAAAAATATTGTTTATAATATTTTTCTTTCGTCAATATTATAATTTGTTCAATTCGTTTAATTCGGTGTTAAAAAAAATAATTTTTAATAATCACGTTGAATATCAGCGATTTTGTCGCGGAGTTTTTTGAGTTGTTCCTCTTGGAGCACCTTCTTGTACTCGATCGGGACTACTTGGATGAAGTCGTCGATGGAGCGGTTCCAATCGTCGAGGATGCGCCTTGCGAGACCCGAACCGGTGTAACGCCAATGCCTCAGGATGAGTTCGTGGAGTTCCTTGCGGTAGGTGTTTTCTTCCACAAGGGAGAGTTCCACCATATCGGGGTTGCAGAAATAATCGAAAGTCCTGTCGGGGTCATAGACGTAAGCCACGCCGCCCGACATACCCGCGCCAAAATTTCTGCCCGTGGGACCAAGCACCACCACGCGACCGCCGGTCATATACTCGCAGCAATGGTCGCCCGTGCCTTCCATCACGGCAATCGCGCCCGAATTGCGCACCGCAAACCTCTCGCCGACACGACCGTTGATGTAAATCTCACCGCTCGTTGCGCCGTAAAGCCCTGTATTGCCGGCTATTATATTCTTCTCCGGCTCAAATTTGCCCGACTGCGGCGGCAGTATAAAAATGCGACCGCCCGACAAGCCTTTGCCGAAATAGTCGTTGGTTTCGCCTTCGAGACGGAAGGTAACGCCCTTAGCCAAAAACGCTCCAAAACTCTGACCCGCAGAGCCTTTGAACTTGACATTGATGGTGTCGTCGGGCAGACCTTGCTCGCCGTATTTTTTGGCGATAACGCCCGAAAGCATCGTGCCAACAGCGCGGTCGGTATTTTTGATGGCGTAATCGAGGGTAATCTCGTGACCCGATTCGATGGCCTGAGCCGCCTGTGCAATGATTGCATTGTCCTTTACTTCGGGGATTTTGGTGAAGGGGCGACCATCGTAGTGCAACTGACCTTCGCTTGCAGCCAACAGCCTCGAAAAATCCAATGTATCGGTCTTGCTGCCAACTACTTGCGGCTTTACCTTGATGAGGTCGGTGCGGCCGATGATGTCGTCCAACTTGCGGAATCCCATCGCGGCAAGGTATTCGCGCACTTCCTGAGCCAAGAATTTGAAATAATTGACAATATACTCACTCCTGCCCCTGAAACGCTCCCTCAAAACGGGATCTTGCGTCGCAACGCCCACAGGACAAGTGTTGGTATTGCACTTGCGCATCATCACGCAGCCGAGTACAATCAACGGCAAAGTACCAAAAGCAAATTCGTCTGCGCCGAGCATCGCCATCAAAACCACGTCGCGACCCGACTTCAACTGTCCGTCGGTCTGCAACCTTACCTGCGCCCTCAAACCGTTGAGAGAGAGGGTCTGTTGGGTTTCGGAGAGTCCAATCTCAGGACTGATGCCCGCAAACCTCATCGACGATGCCGGAGATGCGCCCGTGCCGCCTTCCGCGCCGGAGATTACAATCAAATCAGCCTTAGCCTTGGCAACGCCCGCAGCAATTGTGCCTACGCCGCTTTCCGCAACCAATTTTACCGAAACGGCGGCTGTGGGGTTGATGTTTTTGAGGTCAAAAATCAACTGCGCCAAATCCTCGATGGAATAAATGTCGTGGTGCGGCGGCGGCGAAATCAGCGAAATACCGGGGATTGAATTACGTGTCTTTGCAATGATTTCGTTGACCTTGAAGCCCGGCAACTGTCCACCCTCGCCCGGTTTTGCACCTTGGGCGACCTTGATTTGGATTTCTTCGCCGTTGACGAGGTATTCTGCCGTTACGCCAAAACGACCCGAGGCAATCTGCTTGGTCTTGGAGGCAAGGTCGGTGTGGTAACGCTTGTTGTCCTCGCCGCCCTCGCCGGTGTTGCTACGTGCGCCCAACGAGTTCATTGCCAACGCGATAGCCTCGTGCGCCTCTATCGAAATCGCGCCAAAAGACATCGCACCCGTTACAAAGTGCTTTACAATGCTCTCCACAGGCTCCACTTCGTCGATGGAGATAGGATTGTTGGTGGCAAAATCAAAGAAATCGCGGATGAAGACAGGGTTGGGCTTGTTGTCAACCAACGATGTAAACTCCTTGAACTTCTGATAGTTGCCGGTACGGGTGGCGATTTGGAGAGTAGCGATGGTTTCGGGATTCCAAGCGTGGAAAATGCCGTCCTTCCTGTAAGAGAACAACCCCTGATTTTGCGGCGGGAAATCTGATGCGCCGCCCTTGTAGGCGAGTTCGTGGAGACGTTTGGCATCGTCGGCAATGTGCTTCAATCCGATGCCACCAATCGTGGAAATCTGCGTGCCAAAATACGTCTTGAGCAATTCCTCCGAAAGTCCGATTGGCTCAAATATCTTCGCGCCACGGTAACTACGGATTGTGGAAATGCCCATCTTAGACATTATCTTAAAGAGACCCTTGCAAACGGCCTTGATGTAGTTCTTCTCGGCGGTGTCGTAGTCCTCTTGGATTTTGCCGGTCTTGACGAGTTTGTCGAGCACAGCAAAAGTCATATAAGGATTGATGGCCGATGCGCCGTAGCCGAGCAACAGGGCGGCGTGCATCACCTCGCGGATTTCGCCCGACTCCACGATGAGCGCGGTCTGAACACGTTTGCCCGCCGCAATCAGATAATGGTGGACAGCCGAAACCGCAAGCAACGAGGGTATAACGGCGGTCTTTTCGTCGAGATTCCTGTCTGAAAGGATGATGTAATTGATGCCCGCATCCACCGACTCCTCAGCCTTGCGGCAAAGATTGTCGATGGCGTCCTTCAACGCGCTCGCGCCGCCGTTGGGGTCGTAGAGAAGGGGCAGTTTTGTGGTCTTGAAACCCTTGTAACGGATGTTGCAGAGGATGTCGAGACGAGTGTTGTTGAGTACGGGATGCGGCAGGCGCACCATCTTGCAGTTGGACTCGTCGGGGGTGAGGATGTCGGTGCCCACGGAGCCAATGTATTCGGTGAGCGACATCACAAGTTCCTCGCGGATAGGGTCGATGGCGGGGTTGGTAACCTGCGCAAATTGTTGACGGAAATAGTTGAAGAAAATCTGCGGACGGTCAGACACAACGGCAAGCGGGGTGTCGTTGCCCATAGCCGCAACAGGCTCGCTGCCCGTGGTGCACATCGGGATGATGGTCTTCTCGATGTCCTCGCCCGCAAAACCGAAGTTGACGAGTTTTTTCTCAAAGTCGGGAACAGAATTATCCACCTTGCGACCCGATTTGAGGTTTTCGAGTTGGATGCGGTTGGTATTGAGCCACTGTTTGTAAGGATGCTCTTGGGCGAGTTGGCGTTTGAGTTCGCCATCATAATAAATCTTGCCCTCCTGAGTGTCCACCATCAGGATTTTGCCGGGTTGGAGGCGTCCTTTTTCCTTAATCTGCGACGGCTCGAAGTCCATCACGCCGGTCTCTGACGCCACCACCATCATATCGTTGCTTGTAATCACATAACGGGAGGGGCGCAGACCGTTGCGGTCCAACATTCCGCCCGCGTACCTACCGTCGGAGAACAACAGCGCGGCGGGGCCGTCCCAAGGCTCCATCAATATAGAATGGTATTCGTAGAACGCCTTCAACTCCTCGCTGATGGGGTTTTTGTCGTTGAAACTCTCCGGCACAAGCACCGCCATAGCGTGGGGCAGCGACATTCCCGAATTTACGAAAAATTCAAACACATTGTCCAACGACGCCGAATCCGACATACCGGGCGTAACAATCGGGCGCAAGTCCTTGATGTCGCCGAGCATACCCGACGAAAGCACCGACTCTCGTGCGCGCATCCAATTGCGGTTGCCACGGATGGTGTTGATTTCGCCGTTGTGGCACAGCATACGGAAAGGCTGCGCAAGCCTCCACTCGGGGAAGGTGTTGGTGCTGAACCTCGAATGTACCAACGCCAATCCGCTCGTCAAATACTCATTGGAGAGGTCGGTGAAATATTCGCGGAGTTGCATCGAGGTCAACATACCTTTGAAAACTATGAGTTTGGACGACAGCGACACGATGTAAAAATCGGGATCGGAGATGCGTTTTTCCACCCTCTTGCGTATCTTGTAAAGCACGCTTTCAAATTCGGGCAGACGGTCGTCGGAGATACCGTTGATGAAAATCTGACGGATGTCCGGCTCGGTCTCCAACGCGCCCTTGCCAAGGCACTTGGAATTGACGGGGACGTTGCGGAGGTGCATCAGATTGAGCCCCTCGCGCTCTATCTCCTCGATGAAAATGCGGAGGATTTCGCGCTGTGCGTTTTCGTCCTTTGGCATAAAGACGAGACCCGTGCCGTATTTGCCTTTTTCGGGTACGGGGATGCCTTGCAGCAATATGAACTCGTGAGGAATTTGCAGCAAGATGCCCGCTCCGTCGCCAGTCTTGCCGTCGGAGCCTTCCGCGCCACGGTGCATCATATTCTCGAGCACCTTGAGCGCATCGTCCACGAGGGCGTGCGACTTGTTGCCGTGGATATTCACCACCATACCCACGCCGCAGGCGTCGTGTTCGTTTTCGGGGTCGTACAGACCTCTGATTGTTTGTCGTGATTTCTTCATAGCAATTGTAGATTTTTTACGACGCAAAGTTCTATATAATCTTCCACAAATGCTGTAAAAAAAACACGTAAAGACGGGTAAGGGTTTTTCTTAATGGATTGCAGGGAGATTGCGAAAGGCGCAATGAGGGGAAGATTCTTATAAAACACATTCATCAAATAAATAACGAGTTTCTTAACAAATTCCTTTTTTTATTAAAAAATTATCTAATTCACAATTTGTTATCACTTCAAATATTTTTCGTTTCGCATCATCAAGAGTTGAATATCTCTCACTTGGTTTGTAATCCCTACTATTAAAGTGTAACTCTTTATTTACTACTTGAATAGAAAAACTATACTTATTTTCCCATATTAAAATTTTATATGCAATGCCTTTCGGACTCACAATTTTATTATAAACATAATGACTATACTTCTTATTAACATGTTTCCATTTAGGAGAATTAATAAATCGCTCCTTCGTTGCAAGAATTTTTTTATAAGTCTTATCCCTTTCAGAAGCCATATTATTCCCTGTTAAACAATCTGCACACACACATCCAACCCTCAAAAGGCCATAAGAATGATGATATATTGTATGTTCAAACCTAATTTTATTGCCACAATACTCACATATACCGGACAAATCCCCTAAATCATCATCCTCAACGTATTCCCAATCACAAGAAGGAGGAATTATTCCGTGAATTTCTGCGTGACATTTTTTACAAAGCGTAATTACATCATCATCTGCATATTCCCAAATTTTTTTTCCATTTATATATTGTTTGTGGTGAACTTGTAATTCTCTTTCACTTTTTTGCTGTTTACAATTACAGCAAATATAATTATCCCGTTTAAGAATTCGTAACCGAAACTCCTTCCACTCTGTTCTTCTATAATATGATGCAAAATCTTTATCCATTTGTGAACAAAAAAAACAATAGTTGATAATCACAATGCAAATATATAAAGCGAATGTGACAAATCCAAATTATTTTTTGCAAAAAAATGATTGATTTTTTTTGTTGATTGACGAAATAGACATTATCTTTGTTGCAGACAAACAAGCAAAAAATTAGGCAATGAATCAAATAGAATTAGAAACATACAACAATCAGACGACATTTGCGGAACAAGAAAGGAAAAAATACCTTGGCAATGTCGATAGGCTGTACCAAAAATTGCTTCAAGTTTCAAAATTGCAGCAAGGTTGGGACGGCTACAATGCGTTGCCTGTCAACAGTCAAGTAATTGACAATATGCACGTTGTATTGGACAATTGCGACAGCACACAGTTGCAAGGGTGGCAGATTTTCCCCGAAATCAACGGCACAATCCTTCTGCAAAACAGCGTCAGGCGTGCCGGCATCAATCTTGGCGACAAGACCTTTTCGTATTTTATAATCAACGGCAACAACGTGGACGGCGACGACAGCAAATCGTTTTCCGTTTCGCTGTTCTTAAATGTTTTGAACAAATTAAATGATTGATTTTAAAGCACTTCCATTGGTCAACAACAACGAGATTGTTGCGCGTATAATATATTGAAAAACTTCCGTGCGGCGCTACACAACAGCATCTTTTGCTCGCAATTCGTTTTTGTTTGACAGAAATTGCAGACAGAGGTTTGATTGCATTTTAAACAAAAATCCCCCGACAATTTTTAATCATCGAGGGAGCGTCTGAAATTGCTGCGGAAAGAGAGGGATTCGAACCCCCGGTAAGGTTACCCCTACGTCGCATTTCGAGTGCGATACATTCGACCACTCTGCCATCTTTCCTTTTTCATTATGACG
>CAMJWL010000029.1 GCA_946409405.1 uncultured Bacteroidales bacterium | reverse complement strand
GTTCGTAGCGGAATAAAGGCGTTTTTCTACCAGATTTAACTTCTGTTAACAAAAATATTTGCTACCTTTGGGGCATAAAAAAGATAAGATTATGGGCATAGTAATTGGCAGAAAACAGGAAATTGCGGAACTCAACCGCCGCTTAAAAAGCAACCGCGCCGAATTTATAGCGGTTTACGGTAGGCGGAGGGTTGGGAAGACTTTTTTAATCAACGAAGTTTTCCGCGACAATATGGTCTTCAAGCATACGGGGCTGTCGCCTTACGACAAGAAAAAACGTATGACGATGAAAGACCAACTCCAAAACTTTTATTTTTCGCTGGTGCGCCACGGAATGGACGGCATTGAGCCGCCCAAAACGTGGATGGAGGCGTTTTTTCTCTTGGAACAATACCTTACGCGCATCGACAACGGCTCTCGGCAGGTGGTCTTCATCGACGAATTGCCGTGGATGGACACCGCGCGGTCAGGTTTCCTGACGGCATTGGAGGCTTTTTGGAACGGCTGGGGCAACGCCCGGCACAACCTCTGCCTTGTTGTATGCGCAAGTGCATCATCGTGGGTTGTTGACAAACTGATAAAAAATAAAGACGGACTTTTCGGACGTCTGACCTTAGAAATGAAACTTTATCCTTTTACTCTCGGCGAATGTGAGGAATTCTTCAACAGTCGGGGAATCAAAATGTCACGCTACAACATTACACAGGCATATATGATTTTGGGTGGCATACCTTATTATTTAGACTGTTTTAATTCGTCGTATAGTCTTGCACAAAATATCGACATTCTGTTTTTTTCCCGTAGTGCTAAACTTGACAACGAATTTGAACGGCTTTTCTGTACTATTTTCGATAATGCGGGAAAATGTATGAAAGTAGTCCGCTCTCTCGGCAAACGTCATTCGGGTTTCACTCGCGACGAAATTGCCAAAATGACCGAATCAGAACCCAATGGCGATTTCTCAAAAGTTTTGAAAGCACTCGAAGAAAGTGGTTTTATAACGCGGTACATTCCATACGGCGGCAGCAAACGCGAGACGATGTACAAATTAACTGACAATTTCTGTTGGTTTTGGCTGCACTTCAAGGAAAGCGGCGACATCCGTCAGACCGACTATTGGCAAAATCATCTCAACGAATCAGAAATTTCGTCGTGGCGTGGAATTTCCTTTGAGGAAATCTGTCTGCAACATATCCATCAGATTAAGAGTGCATTGCAGATTGCGGGCGTGTCGTCCTCAGAATCGTCGCTCATCATAAAAGACAATCAAAACGTCGGTATGCAAATAGACCTCCTCATCGACCGCGCCGACGATATTGTCAATGTCTGCGAAATCAAATACAGCAAATCTCCCTACACCGTAACGAAAGATTATGCTACAAAACTTTACAGCCGCGTCGCCGCCCTCGAAGAAACCAACACGTCAAAAACATTTCATCTGACCTATATCGGCATCAGTCCGCTTGTGAAAAACGAATATGCAGAGGTGTTTCAGTCGGTGGTAACGGGAGAGGAGTTGTTTAAGTGAAAAAAGGTTCGCTTCCACTATACAACAGATCAAAATATTGATGCAGAAAGAATCCTTTACTTTATCCCCCTCTTATCCAACGCCTTCCGATACTCCTTTGCATTCTGCAAATGCTGCGCATACGTCTTGGCAAAACTGTGTTTGCCGCTGAAATCTGCCTTGGCGCACATATAGATGTAATCGTTGTGGTCGTGGTCGAGCACGGCGTCGAGGGCGGTCTTTTCGGGGAAGGTGATGGGCGACGGCGGCAGACCAGTGTGCTTGTAAGTGTTGTAAGGCGAATCCACCTCCAACATCGCGCCCGTAATACGCCTGATGCTAAAATCTCCAATCGCAAATACCACCGTCGGGTCACTCTGCAACGCCATCCCAATCCGCAGCCTGTTGAGATAAAGCCCCGCAATCGTGGGCTGTTCCTCGCGGTTCACAGATTGTTCGCACTGAACAATGGACGCCAACGTGGCAACCTGTATCCGCGTGAGATTCAATGCCTTGGCTTTTTTCTGACGCTCCTCGTTCCAAAAATTATTGTAATTGACATACATCTTGTCCACAAAACCGCGCTCCGTGGTGTTCCAATACATTTCGTAAGTGTCGGGGATGAACATCGCCAGGCAAGTCTTGGAGTCAAAACCGTATTTGGTCAACACATCGCCATCCGTCAAGAGGTTGCAGAGCGTCGCGCTGTCCACGTCAATCTGCGCAGCCACCTTGCCGCAGAGTTGGGGAAGGGTGCGGATGTTGTTGATTTTTACGTTGACCGGCTCCTGTGCGCCCGACCGCAACATATTGATTAACTCGTTGTTGCTCATTGACTTTTTGATACGGTAACGTCCGGGCTTGATGTTGCTGCCATAATGTTTCAACTCCGCCACTCGCTCGAAGGCGTCCTTGTCGTCCACCGTAAAATTGGCGTACAAATTCTTCTTCACCTGCTCGAAATCCTCGCCGTTGCGAATGTAGAGATACTGCAAATCGCGTGTCGAAATATTGGGCGCATAGACCATTTGGTAAGCATAATATCCTACCACACAACCAATTACAACCAATATCGCCGCGATTGCAATTATTATTTTGGTAATTTTTTTCATATATTACATTTTAGTGCTAAACAAAGTGCAATTTTACAAAAAAATAATGTCTCCACGAAAAAAAATTTGCAACATTGGCGGCGATTCGATAATTTTGTAATTTATTTGACAGTATCAATCAACAGCAAGTATGCAGGAAGAAAAATTCCACGGCAACGAAGTGGCACTCAGCGTGGCTTGCAACGCCTTTGAGGATGTTGTAGAAGGCAACAACAGGGCGTTGTTCATCAGCGGCGCGAATGGCGTAGGCAAGTCGGCACTCATCAAAAGGCTGCGCGAGCGCATCTCCTCTCCGGGGATGCTCGAAAGGTACGGATTCCTCGCGGGTCGGCAGATGGAGGAGGGCTTCATACGCTTTGTGGATGACGGCGACATCTCATCGCTACCACAGGATTGCTATGCGGTAATTATCATAGACGAAATACAAGACCGCAACGACCAACAACTCAGCGACATCAGCGAGTTGGCACGGACGTTGTCGGCATCGTCGTGCCTGCACTATTTGCTCGTATTGGCGTACACAGGCGGCGGCATCATCACACAATCGTCAATGCTGATGCCCACAATCGCCGACGTCAAAGGCATCTTTACAAAAGCCTCGATTGAATTCACGGACATCGAAGTAAAACCAATGACCCTTGCCGACATCGCCACCACGATAGCCTTCACGATGTCGCCAAACGACTTCCCGTCCTATTTTGTAAACCGTCTCTACGCCCTCACCGGCGGCGTGCAACTGTATGTAAGGGAAGTGTTTAACTATCTCCGCGAATCGTCGATAATGACCATTACGGACGGCAAATGGCACTTGCACGAAGGCCTCGCCGCCGCAGTACTCGACCTTTCTTCATCAATTGAAGACATCGAAACCCTGCGCATCAACCTTTTGGCGAAAGAGGCGAAAGAGGCGGAAAACGCAGACTCCAACAACCTCGCCACCCGGCTGCAACAACTCTGCCGCAACCACGCCAAGCATCACATAATCAGCGAACAAGACATAGACATACTCGTCCAAATCGCACCCCACATACTCGCCGCTGCCAACGACGACGCACTTACCGCAGCCGTCAACGCTCTCCTGCCAAACGAAACCGCAGCCAAGCCGTCCGCAGCAGCATTAATCATTACCCCTGAAAACCTCGCAGAAGCCGACCAACTCCTTGCGCCTCTCGCGGCACGTTACCAAATGCCGCAACTACTCCAAAACGCGCAATACATCCTCGACATTCTGCCCGACAAAGACCTCCTCAGCCACACTTACAGGGCGGCACTCCGTTACAAGTGCGACGCGCAGATTTTTCTCGGTATGTATCAGGACGCATACGACACGGCGACATTGCTGTACCAATCGGCACAACAGGACAACGACCAACGCACCTACTACGAGGCTCTGTACCGACAGGGCTACGCGGCGGGATTGTTGCAAAATTTTGAGGAAAGCGACCGCCTATTAGACGAAGCGTGCGAGCGAGCCACCCAAAACAACGACTACGCCGCCGCCCGCCTATACACCTGCATACACGCATCGTTGCTAAACGACCAACCCAACACCAAAGAAGCCATCCGCCACGCCACCAAAGCATACGAAATGGCTGAGTCAGTCAACGACTACAAAACTCAATGCCAAGCACTTATCGTATTATCGCAGGCGCACAAGGCATTGTTTGATATGGACAGGGCGAAGGTGGAGGCGATGCTTGCATTGAAACTACTCCAAGACATCGACGACCCGCGATTGGAGGCTCGCACACACGCCTCACTCGCGTCATATTACCAAAGCAACCACGAAAACGACAAGGCAACAGAGCATTATATGATTGCCGAACAGAGGATGATGCAGATTAACGACACCCCGGGCATCGCCGGCATCCACATCAACCTTGGCAACCTCCTCTGCGACAGCAGCAACTACGACGATGCAATCAAGCATTTTGAGGAAGCATTAATGGCTACAAAACCCATCAACCTCCTAAGTAAAATGCTCGGCGCGACCATCGGACTTGGCACGGCAAACATTTACAAGGGCAACACCACCCAGGCGGAGCGTTATCTCACCGAAGCAACAGCCATCGCCAACCAAATTGGCAGCAACTGGGCTTTGGCATACGTTAACGCCACCATGGGCGAGTACCACCAACAGATTGGCGAATGTGAGGAGGCGTTGGAGTTTTACAAGAAATCACTCGAAATCGACCGCCGCAACCACGACGACATCAACACATATTGCGACCTGATAAACATCGCGAGCATGTGCAGTTACACCGACCGCATCGATGAGGGCATCCAGACCCTCCAAAACGCGCAGAAAATGCCCGTGGAGCGCATCAAGGAGTCGATGGCGGGCAATGTCAACAACACATTTGCGGGGCTTTATTATGCCAAGGGCGACTACGAAATGGCTCTCGCCCACTACCAGAAAGCCCTCGAACAAGACATCAAGAGCAACCACCAGATTAACACCGCCATTTCATACGGCAACATTTCTGGCACTTACTTCGCCCTCAACGACTTTGAGAACGCCGTCAAAATGGCAGACAAGGCCATTGCCATCGACCGCCAACTCAACGACCAACTCCAACTCGCCAACCACCTCTCGCGTCAGGCCGCCAACTATCAGGCGCAGAACAAGTTAACTGAAAGTCGCGACCTGTTTATAGAGGCGGCGCGGCTTTTCCGCAGACTCAACATCCTCGAAGACGAAGCCATGATGCTCCGCAACGCCGCCGCCAACATGCACGACCTCGAAGACAATGTTGCCGCCGAAAAGACTCTCAGCGAAGCACTCGCCGCGCTCGAAGAATCCGGCAACTACGTGTTGCAGCCCGACATCATCAAACTTCTCGCGCTTCTTGCAAGTGAAAACGAACAAGACACCAAGGCTATCAACCTTTACAAAAAGGCGGCTACAATTTACACCGAACACGACCTCGAACTCGACGACAATTACGGCGACATATATCAGTCGATGGCAGACATTTACCTCGAAAACAACCAATATACCGAGGCGATAGAATGTTACCTCCACCTTGCCGAAATCTATGCCGACGACGACCCCGATTATTGCGTCGAAAACCACATCCTCGCCGGCAAGACCTACATCCAAATCCCCGACGAACAGGGCGCGGCAAAGGAATTTGACATCGCCTACGCTATGCTTGACAAGATGCAGGACACCGACGCCCGCGCCGCAGCCACAAGCGACATCGGCGACTATCTTTGTTGGCGCAAAGTCCACGACCAAGGCATCGCCTTCAAGACCAAGGCCATCAACGACATCAAGGACACCACCGACAACAAGCAACTCCTCGCCCGCCTTTACTACACGCTCGCGGAGTGCTTGCTCGAACAGAAAAAATCTGCCGACGCCCTCGAAAACTATTTTGCCGCGCTGCGTATCTATCAGGATATCAACGACTACTGGCAACAGGCGTTTATCAACAACAACATCGGATACGCCTACGACACCATCGGGCAGATGCGGACGGCAAGTCAATTTTACCACCGCGCATACAACTGTTACAAGGAGGCCAACGACCTCGACGGAATGTACAACAACCTCAACAACGAGGCTCTGATGTTAGAAAAAATCGGGCATTACGACGAGGCGGCTACTTGTTACCGCTCGGCGTTAGACATGCTCCAGAAGGAACACGCCGACCCAAATTTTATTGGCAACACCGCCCTCAACATCGCCAAAAACCTGATGAACGTCCTCAGCGACGACGCTGTAAAATATTTCAACTTGGCTTATACCAATTACAAGGACGACGACATGCTCGACGAGATGCTCTCGTGTCTCGACCTCCTCGCGATGCACTATGTCAACAAGCAAAACATCGCCTCCGCCAAGTCGTGCATCAACGTCGCCCAGACCCTCCTCCACAACCACCACGCATACGAGGCTCAGGCCAAAATCAACAACCTCATCGGCTGCATCCACACTTATGTTTTGGAACCGACTGAGGCAATAGAATCGTTCTACAAGTCGCTGCGCCTGTTAGCCGAACACGACCAATGGAACATGATGGCGCGCTGTCATTTTCTGATGGCGTCCAAACTGATGCACAACGAAGCCCACCTCGCCGACCTTATAGAAGTAAAAGGCAAGACCGGCAAGGTAAGCGATTTTTGTATGGAATTTCTTGATTTTGCAGTTAAGACTGCCGAGAAGGAAAACGACCAAGCGTTGTATTCAGATGCCATCGGCACCCGTGCGCTCCTGCATTGGAACGCCCAAGACTACTTCCTCTTTGAAGCCGACATGCACATTGCAATCGACAAGGCACCCACCGACGTATCGCGCTTGTCGCTGATGCTGCACTCCGGCGTCCTCGACATGATGCGCAAAAATTACGACGGCGCAGAACAAAAATTCATCGACACCTACCACTACGCCGTCCAAAAATCGCAAATGGAAGAACAGATAATCACCAAGGCATGGCTCTGTTGCCTCTATTTTGAAAAATCCGACATCACCCGCGCCGCCACCATCCTCAACGAACTCCGCCCCAACATCGAATACGCCGTCGCAAAAGTGCCAGGCTTAGGGACGCATTTGGCGAGGAGGTAACGATTACAAAAACATCTCCTTCGGCATCTCCTCTATCATCCCCACCTCCTTCGCCTTCTGATACAAGAATGTAATGGCATCCTTGCCTTCCTTGCCCAAATCTACGCTAAACTCATTGACATACAGCCCGATATGACTTTTGATAACTTCGTCAGACAATTCGCGGGCGTATTGACGGATATACGGCATAGCCTCGTCAGTGTGGGCGTAGGCGTATTCGATGCTGCGGCGGATAATGCGGCTTACCTTTTGGGCGGTGTCGATGCCAATGTCGCGGCGGGCGATGATGGTGCCGAGAGGAATTGGGCGGTGCATCACTTGTTCCCATTGCTCGCCAAAATCAACAATCTTCACCAATCCGCGATCCTTGTATGTAAAACGACCTTCGTGAATCAACAGTCCGCAATCGTAATTACCGCTCAAAACCTCGCCTTCAATCTTGGAAAAAAGCATCGGAGTCTTGTTCTTGGCATCGGGATAAAACACCGAAAACAAGAGATTTGCCGTGGTGTTGATGCCCGGAATCAAAATCTTTTTAGTAGTCATCTCCGACGGGTCAAAATAATCCTTGGCAACAAGCACAGGCCCGTTGTTGCGCCCTAACGCCGCGCCCGAATCCAAAGTTACATACCTTTTCCAAAGGTCGATGCCGTAAGCGTTGCTACTGATTTTGGTGATTTCTGGCGCATCGGCAGACGCTGCATTTCGGTTCAAAACATCGATGTCGTGCATCGAGATTTCAAACTCTATGCCCTCCAAATCAACCTTCTTATTGGCAATGGCATAGAAAATAAAAGTATCATTAGGACACGTGGAAAACGATAATTTCATAGATTTTTTTGTATTGCGCCGCCTACGGCGGCTTATTTCTTTAACAAAAATTACCGTCAATTACACATCAATTATCGATAATTTTTTTAGGGAATTGACGATAATTGACGAAACAATTGACGGTAATTTTTGTTTATAAAAGCAACGCCACAAGGCGTTGCAGAAAATTCACGTCTAAAACTTGATTCGTTCTACCATTTTTTTGATTACCAACGTCATGCGCGGTTCGGCGGCGTTGGCGGCTTGCTGAACTTCCTCGTGGGTCGGTTTTTCGGCAACGGGTCCGCCGCCGAGGTCGGTGATTACGGAGAGTGCGAAAACGGGAAGACCGCTGTGCCTTGCAACAATTACCTCCGGCACTGTGCTCATGCCCACAGCATCCGCTCCGGCAATGTGGAAAAATCTGTATTCCGCCGGAGTCTCAAATGTGGGACCAGTAACGCCGATGTAAACACCCTTCTGAAGATGAATGTTGCACTCCTCTGCCACCTCAAACGCCAACTTAATATAGCGGCGGTCGTAAGGCTCGCTCATTTCGGGGAAACGCGGGCCAAGTTCGTCGATGTTGGGACCGATAAGCGGATTAGTGCCAAAATGGTTGATGTGGTCGGTGATTACCATGATGTCGCCCACCTTGAACGTCGGGTTCATGCCGCCCGATGCGTTGCTCACGATCAACAACTTGATACCCAGAGCGTTCATCACGCGGACGGGGAAAGTTACCTGTTGCATCGTGTAGCCCTCGTAATAATGGAAACGCCCCTGCATAGCGACCACCTTTTTGCCGCCGAGGTAGCCGAATACGAGTTGACCTTTATGACCCTGCACCGTAGAAACGGGGAAGTTGGGTATGTCCTTGTAAGCCACGGTCTTAACAACCTCGATGTCGTTTGCCAAGTTGCCAAGGCCTGTGCCGAGGATGATGCCTATTTCCGGCTCAAAATTGACGCACTGTCGTATGTAGCCGGTAGTTTCTTTTATCTTCTGTAACATATTTGAGTATTTCGTTTTTGAGTTTATGTTCGTCGTCAAACACAAAATTCACCTCTATCGGCAGGTAGTACATGCGCCGCCTGATTTCGGGTGAAAAATCGATCTCGTTGAGCCTCATCGCGTCTTTTTCGGTGGTAACAATTATCTTGTCGCCCCCAGCCAACGCCCCAAAACTACTGGAAATCTTAGCAACATCCTTTTTGCTATAATTATGATGATCCTTATATTTGATATGCGTGATGTTTTTGGACAACTTCGTGCCCACGTAATCCTCTATCGTCTTGGTGTTTGCAATGCCCGTAACGAGCAAAACCTGCGTCGCGGCAGTTACATTAGGCTCGCTGTCCCCGTCCTCAAAAACTGCCTTCAACGGCTGATACTCGAAGTTGGTGAAGAATATCGACTGACTCGGTAGCAACCCCACATGCTTGGCAAACACGCGGCGGTCGATGGGCTTGACGTCGGGCGGACATTTGGTAACTATAACAATGTTTGCGCGGCTACTTTCCTTGCAAGATTCGCGCAGGTCGCCCCACGGCAGCAAATGGTCTTCAAAGATAGGGCGGTTGTAGTCGATTAAGAGGATGTTGACGGCGGGCGAAACGCTGCGGTGCTGGTATGCGTCGTCGAGGATAATCATCTGATTGTCAGCCTTGTCCTCCTCCATAATGCGGCGTATGCCCTCGGCGCGGTCTTCGCAGACCACCATGGAGGCTGCACCGGCAAATTTGCGCGCCATCTGTTTTGGCTCGTCGCCAATGTCGGCAACGGTGGATTTTTCGTCGGCGCGGATATAGCCCTTGGACTTCCGTTTGTAGCCACGGCTGAGGATTGTTATCTTAAAATCGTCCTGCAACATCCTCACAATCAGTTCCGTATGAGGTGTCTTGCCCGTACCGCCTACGGTGATGTTGCCAATGCTGACTACTGGCACATCAAACCTATACGACTTCAAAACCTTGTTGTCGTACATCGAATTGCGCAACGACGTAAAGCCGTGGTAAATCCATGAAAACGGTATGAGGAGACTCCGCGCCATATTTACACTAATTTTGTAGCCCCGCCTACGGCGAGACATTTTTTCAAACAAAAATTAATGCGAATTAGAACGAATTAAAACGAATTATTATAAAAAAACAATTCGTTTTAATTCGCTGAAATTCGGTTCAACTTACATTAACTCTGTTCAAAAAAATTCGTTGAAAAAGATTTTTGTTGTTTTTCCTTGTACGTTTAATTCCTTAGTAGTCAAAAAAAAATGATTAACAATTGATTCTCTTTGCTTGTTCTGCAATAAATTTCAATAATTCCTTTTCGTCCTCCAATGTTGTATGCCCATTTTTTGCAATAATCTTGCCATTGGCGATTACGAGCCGGATATCCATCGTATCTTTGTTGAAAATGAAGTGCTTTACAAAATTGTCTGCCGTGAGTTCAAAGGGCGTGTTGTTTTCAAAGACAATCAGATTGTTGTCGCCATCGCCATTGAAACCGTTGGTTTTCAGGTACTTGTGTACCAAGTTGAGACGGTTGTATGCGGTTTTGAGATCAAACTCGTTGTCGGTCTTCATCGCCTGAAAATATGCATGCCTCATCGCGTCGGGCATCGACACAGCCGAAAAATCCGAACCCAACATCACGATATTGTCGAGCCAAATCGAATTGAACGGCGCAATGCCCCTCTGGAAATTGCCATACGGATTGTGCGCTATCCACACGGGCTTGTTCTTGATGTAGTCGCGCTCGGTGTCGGTGATGGCGTTTGAATTGGCAAGCACGGTGGACGAATAGTCCATCAAACCCGCCTCGTAAAACCTCAAAATCACGCTCCTCCTATGGTCGCGCATGGTGTTTGCCTGGTCGATATTGTCTTCGGCGGCGTTCACAAGGAGTCCCGTCTTGTACTTTTGGCAAAATTTGGCGGCCTCCTTGATGAGTTCGCCGCTCGCCAAGTACGACGCGGCAATGCCCATAAGTCCCTGATTGGAAGAGAGGAAGTTGGCGTTTTCGTTCAACTCGCGCTCAGCAATGGCATATCCGTCGGCCTCCGACGCCGCAAAACTCTGCAACGTGCTAACGCCCAATTTTTCAAACGCCGCCTTCACTATCGACAGCGAACCTTCTATGAACGCCGACGACTCGTTGCGGCAGATTGCGAAAGTGGTGCCGTTGCGCACGGCGTTGAGAGCGGCATAGAGTGCCGATGCGTACAGCAACTCCTTGTCGATGCACTTGTCGATGTTCCAAAGAACGTCGCTGACGTACCTGAAATACGTGGACTCACGTTTGGTAAAAATCTTTGCCTGCGCCGCGAGCGAAAGTCCGGGACGCATATAAGCATCTGCAAACGAGTGCATTACGTATTTGCCGGAGCAATCTACGATGGTGTCGCCCGGCTGCGGCTCCACGCCGTCCACAAAGGCGATTTTATCGCCCTGTTCCGATACCACGATGTCGCTCTTCTTAAATTCGAGTGTGTCGTGGTCGATGAAAGTTCCGTTTTTAAGTATCAACGACATTTTTAGTACATATTTTTTTACGTAAGCGGACTATCCGCCGCATCCCATCGTTATTGATGTTGTTCCCTCAGCAAGTCGAGCACGGTCTTCACGGGGCTGAAAGTCTCGATTGGCACTTCCACAAAGATGGTAATCCAATCGGACATCGCGCCGTTCCACAAGCCGGGACGCTCGATAGATTTGAGGTTGCGGCCGTTCTTGCTCTTGTGCGAGATGAAGCCCGTCAATGGGTCGGTGTAGTTGCGGAGGTCAAATTTGTTGCCCTCGCAGTCGGTAACATCGCACACCAGGTCAACGGGGTTGAAGTGAGTAGCCTTGGCAACGATGTCCGCGCTCCTGGGGTCGTTTTTGTCTATCTGCGACGATTCCACAATCTGCAACGAGGTGGTGCCGTCGGAGTTTTTGGCCCAGAACGGTCCGCCGCCCGGCTCGCCTTCGTTCTTCACCATGCCGCAGATGCGGAGGGGACGACGGAGTTTGGCAAGCATCACACGCGCCTTCTCCTCGTCGGGAAGGGCGAGGAACGATTCGGGGAACTCGCAACAAAGTTTTTTGGTGATGAAGATGTACGCCTCGTCAAGTTGCTGCGAGGTCGGGTTGTTTTCCAACACCTTTATATAATCAGCGATGTTTTCCTTAGTTTTCAAGAGATAACCAGCAAGAGCCATCTTGTACTTCACCGTAGCCGCCTTGCGTGTATCCGGCACCACGTTGTCGATGGTCTTGATGAAGATGATGCGGGCGTCGATGTCGTTGAGGTTTTCTATCAGCGAGCCATGACCTGCGGGGCGGAACAATGGAGTGCCGTCCTCGTTCCGGAAGATGTTGTTGTCGTCGTCCACAGCCACTGTGTCGGTAAAGGCCTTCTGCGTGGAGAAACTTACGTCCAACTGACACCCAAATTTCTCCTCAAACGACATCCTCGCCTTGTCAACAAACGCGGTGAAGAACCCCAAATGCTCCGGCGAGACGGTGAAGTGTATCTTCACGTCCTTGCCCGACTTGGCGTACTGTATGCCCTCGGCGATATGCTCCTCTACTGGAGTGCGGGATGTGTTTTTGTAACGGTGAAATTCTATCAGACCTTTTGGGAGGTTGCCGTAGTTGAGCCCGTCCTTGGAGATTACGCTCTCCACGAGTTCCTTGGGCTTGTGATCCTGCAGCAACTCCTTGACCGACTTGCCGTACTTGCTATACACAATCTTCTGGAGATTGTCGTAGAAGGCAAAACGGTCGATGTTGTCGATAAACCTGCGGGCAGGGTTGGTGGGGTCGTTGAACTTCTGTTTTTGCTCGGCACTGTTGTCGTACTCCGAGGCAAACACAAACAAGTCCTTGAACATCCTCGACGCCGCACCCGACGCGGGTACAAATTTCACTATGCTCATCCCGTCCGCCTCCTGGGCGTATTTCTGAGCATATTTGGTAATCTCCTCGTCGCTAAGGCAGCGTATGCCGTCGTTTGCTGTGGCGGGCCTTACGATGCCAAGGAAGGGGAACCCTTTTTTGTAAAAATCGATCTGACGGTCGATTTCCTCTGTGCTAATTCCGCGCTCGGCGAAATATTTGATGTCGTTTTCAGTGTACATACGAGTTTTAGTTTTAGTTTTCCGGTTATTTTTCGCATCAAAAAAGTCCGGAGGGGGAATATTGACCGGACTTTTTTCAAAAAATAACACTTAAAATCAAACAAGATATGAAAACAATTTTAGTTCATAGCCATTACCGCGCATTGTAGGGGCGTGGCAAGAAAACGGCGCACTCTCTGCGGTCTATGTTTTCTGTACCGCAAATATAAAACGGGTTTCCGTTATATGCAAATTTTTTTTAAAGTTTTTTTGAAGTTTTTTATCAAGCGGGCGAGCCGCCCACACTCCAACCAATCAGAAACGCGCCGTGGTGTTTTCGGTGTCGTAGCACTTCACCGTTACAGCGTCGCCGGGCTTTACGGAGTGCATGAAGGCCTCCTCTTTTTTGGGAAATTGCTGTTTGCACTTGGCTAACAGCGTGTTGGATTCCTCGGTGAGGTTCATGTCGGCGGATTTGGCTTTTTGGGCGTAGTCGGCTGCCACCCAATAGACAGTGCGGTGGGCATAGTCGTCGTCGCCAAAATTGTTGGCGTTCACCATGTAGATTGCGGCAATCAGGAGCAACGGCGCACCGTTTTTGGCATTTGCGGCGGCGGATTTCTTAGCCATGGAGACAGCCTCGGAGTATTTTTGGAGGTTGTTGGCAACAGTGGCTCCTTCGTAGAGATATTCGGATATTTTTACCGTGTTCTGTTCCATCTTGACAGCCTCGGAGTAATATTTGGCGGCGGCATCGTATTTCTTGTTCTTGCGGTTGTAACGGGCAAGCGACGCTGCAGCCTCCGCCGTGGGGTTCTTCTTATAAAGACGCTCGGCGCACTGCGCGTAGAGGTTGTTGCCGTCGGCGGCAAATACATTCATCGTGTTGGTCAACGCCGACACTTCTTCGATATTGCCGGGCAATTGGAAGCGACGTTCAAACATTTCGTCGAAGGTTGGCGACTTGGCGGGGTTGCGCGCAAGCATCCTCTTTACCACGTCAATCACCTTGTCGATGGTCTCGCCGTATTTTTCGCCCTTGGCGGGACGCAGACGGTAGGTGGTCATAAGCACCGGCGTGATGTCGTTGAAAAGTTGCTGATGGTCGATTTTGCCGTTTTGGAGCAACGTGCAGGACGTCTGCAAATACGACGCTACGGCGGCTATATCGGGGTCGTTGGGGCTGACGGCTATCGCCTTGCCCACCAAATGATAGCCTTCCATCTTGGCGGTGTCGCTGCGGCGGTATTTGGACACTTCCATTCCGTAGCGGCAAAGCACCGACGCCTCCTCGCCGAAGTTTTTGATTCTCTGACGGTAAATGATGCCAAGCGTATCAACGTAGGCGTTCACAAGCGCGTCGTCGTCGCCCGCAATCTTTATCATCTCGCGGTATATCTTAACGCCGTCGAGGTATATGTTTTTGCTGAAATTCGGACAGTCGTCAAAAACTTTCCAAAATGATTCCCTCGCTTCGCTGTACGCCTCCACGTTAACAAATTCCTTATACATGGAGTATTCTACGGCGCATTTGTTGCCCTCCTGCGCGGCTGAGGAGATTGCAAATGCTGCGGCTATTGTTGTGAGTATATGCTGTTTCATAATCGCTGTTTTATTATTAGTTATCAGCGACAAAATTACTAACAATATATTAATGAGATGTGAAAAAAATGTTAGATTATGTTAGAATTTTGAGAGAAAGACTGTCAAAAAATTCAAATACATATTTGCAAAAGTTGTACAATTTCCCGAAAAAAATTTTTACCTTTGCCATCGTAACAAAAACTTCACACGCTATGGAAACTCGCAGATACCCTATTGGCACGCAGACGTTTAGCACAATTATAGAAGAAAATTGCGTCTATGTAGATAAGACGGATTTGGTATATAAAATGACCAAGGAATATCGCTATGTATTCTTGGCAAGACCTCGCCGTTTTGGCAAGTCGTTGCTGTGCAGCACGTTGAAAGAGTATTTCTTGGGCAATAAGGATTTGTTCAAGGGGCTTAAAATCGACGCATTGGAAAAGGAATTGGTGAAGTATCCTGTGATTCATCTTGATTTCAGCGACTGCAAAACCACCGACTTGAAAGCCATCAAATTGTTCAAGATTCAACCAACCTGTGGAAAAGATTACCGACCTTGTGCCGTTTTTGTTTCAGGCGGGTTATTTGACGATAAGGGACTATAAATCTGTCAATTATGGCATTGTTCCAACTTCAATATATATGTTGGGCTATCCAAACGACGAAGTGAGGGCGGCGTTGGCGGATTCGCTGTTCAGAGATTTCTTTCAGTGCTGACATCATCGCCAACCGGGAAACTGCCCTTGGCAAGGCTGATTTGGTTCTCAATATGCCCAAGACAGTTTATGTAATCGAATTGAAATACGACCAATCGTTAGAATCCGCCAAGACCCAAATCCGCAACCGCCGCTACGCCAAGGCATATTTGGATTCGGGCAAACGCATCGTAAAACTCGCCATAAAATTCTCGTCAAAGGACAGAAACATCGAAAGTTACGAGGCGGTAGAGGAGAAGATATAAATGACTGATTTCCTGCATGATTTCTGGCTAAATCGTGATTTTTAGTGTACATTTAGCCCGAAAGTTTGCATTATTCAATTATGCTTTCGGAATCGTCATTATGCTTGTCCTTATTTTTTAATACGACTTCGCGGCTTGTGTTTGCATAACAATAAACACAAAAATGTCGGCAAGTATTGTACATTCCGATGTCTTTGCTAATCATACAACCACAAATTTTGCGCTGTCCAGGGTCTTTCATCTTCTTCTCTTTTTTGGGCAATGGAGGCATTTGTCCAAAAATATCAGGCTCAACAAATTTGCCCGTATGAAGATAATAAACCATCTGAGGGTCATCCTTGCAAATGCGCTCAATCAACTCGCCATCAATGCAATGATTATGTTCAACGCCTTGAAAATCACCTTGTTCGGCGCAAGTGGCAAGCGTGATGTTCCAACCTTTTTCACGCCAAGCCGCCTGACATTTGCGCAAGCCGTCCACAATTTCGTTTTGTTGCGCAGCGGTCATTTCGGCGTTGAGGACATTCTCTCGGCTAAAATAATTAGGTGTTTCCTTGATGAAATTATTTTGCACTTTTTTGTACGCCGCAACATCCACAAAGGAAAAAACAAGTTTTTCGGTGCAACCAAAAATCTTGTTTCCGATATTCCAAATGCGTTTCAACAAATCTCTCGTCGTGAGGTTAGGCGTAAGTATCAACGAATCAAAACGCCATATAACGCGCTCTTTTCCAATCTTTTGCGAAAGTTCTTTGAATGTTTCGATACGCTTTTCAAGTTTTGGGACGCATGGCTCGAATTTTTCGTTTTCGTAGTCGTTGAGGGTAAACTGAAAATAGTATTTGATTCCACGCTCATCCAACTCTTTGAGATATGGCAAAATAGGTTCGGGATTTTTAGTCCAAAACACAATGAATTTGCACTTTTCAAACGACACCCGCATAGGCTGTTGGTTGAACGGATTGTACCAAACGCAATAGCCCGCTTTCAAACGGTTGAAGAACCATTTGGCATAAAAGGCAGGTATGTCGGTGCTGCGACTCGCGGAAATGATTATTGGTTCTGACATAACGAGGGAATTTTAACTTTTTCTCTTGGTTTCACGCTTATGATTTCTTCATCCAAAACAGATGAAATTTTGCAAATTGTAGCCATAGTCATATTGTGAGTACCTGACAGCCAACGGCTTACTTCCGTTTCGGTTTTTCCCATCAGACGTGCAAAATCTTTTTGCGACATTCCTTTTTCGTGAAGGATGTCGTAAATGCGGTTTGCAATGGCAACCGATATTTCCATCCGCAATTTCATTTCAGGCGGAATGTTTTGACGAATTTGGTCAAGGATTGGGTTTGTTTTCATTGCTGCGCGTTTTAGTCTTGGACAAAAATAAACATAAAAGTTGATTCTTGCAAGAAAAATAGAAATTATTTTTTGATATTCGTCAATTTGTCCCAATACTCTTTCGACAGCATTTGTTTGAAATGCTCCTCGCTGCCTTCGGGAATGAAGATTTGTTGCAATCTGTCACAAAGTCCATCACACTCCATATCATATTCAGGGTCGTCATTTTCGTCATCAAAGTCTTCGTACCAAAAAACAGTATTCTCACTTCCGAATACATCTTCTCCCAAAATTGTCGTAGGATTTGATATAGTGATTTGTTGCAAGTGCTTGCAACACTGAAACGCGACATCACCTATCCTTACCACCGAATCGGGAATCAAGATTTGTTGCATATAAAAACAATCCTCAAACGCACACGCTCCAATACTTTTTACTGAATTTGGAATGTGAATTTGCCGCAATGACAAACAGGAATTGAACGCATTATTACCAATGCCAATCACTGAATTTGGAATGTTAATTTGCTCCAATGCTTTACAGTACTTAAAAGCCGAATTTCCGATTTTAACAACGGTGTTTGGAACAACAACTTTTTTAATTGTTTCGTTGTATGCAAAACTATAATTCCCGATTATTTTGACACCATCAGGGATTGCGACCTCCTCGGCTTGACCATTATAACAAATCAATTTTTGATGCTTGGTATCAATCAACATTCCGTGGTCGATAATGAAGCGTGAAGATTTGCTTTCCAAAGTCAAGTTTCGACAGGACACAAATGGATTGGAACTAATATGTTTTATTGATTTTGGGATAACCACACGTCTCAAACTCCCCGAAAAACTAAGTGCCGAGTCCCCAATATATTCCACAGAATCAGGAATTATGACCTCTTGCAGTTTAAAGTTAAGGCAAAGCAAAAACACATTATCACAAATAACTTTTGTGCCTTCTCTGATGGAATAGGTTTTCAAATCATCATTGTCGTATTTCAACAGTTTTGAGCCGTCCGCACTGTACAGGGCATCAAATTCGTCTCGGATGCCGTAGGTTGCGGGATATTTGAGAGGTTTGGTTTTCATAATCTGTTGAAATTTTAAAACACTATTCCGCAATCATACTGATATTCAACCTTTTTTGACATGTTGTTGATTCCTGTGACTTTGCCGCCAATGATTGTTATTCCAACAACTTCGCGAACAAGTCCCTCCCAATCGTTCCAATAACAATAGGAAACGAAATATTCATTTCCATTGTGGGTTATTTTGAGTTGGAAATCGTATTTTGATGCGTCAATTAGCATATTTATAGAACGTCTACTTTCCAACGAATGAAAATTCTGCAAATCTTGGGTGTCTAAAATAAAATGCCTGTAATAATACAGACCGTGCCAATAATGTGGCAGAATATGCCAAAGTTCGTGTAGTACAAATGCCTGCCAAGCACCTTGCGAAGAGTTGGTAACTTTGAGATATTTGAAAATGTCCCTTTCTTGTTCGCCTTCTTTGTCGGCAACATATAGATAAGAATCGCTTCCAATAAAATACTCTCCGTCCTGTGGCGTTTTGCAGAGACCCACATTAAGCGTATAGTCGTCAGCAACGTTTATTTCGCTCAGACATTCTGTCAATTTGTCGTATTGTTCAGCATCCATCAATGCAACAATTTTTTTCCAAAGGGCAACACATTCGTCGATGTTTGTCGGATTATCAGAAGGGATGGATTTGTTGAAAGCATCCATCCTTTGTTGTTCTTTCTTTTTGGCTTCCAATGCTTTTTTGTGGGCTTCGACTTCATACTTTTTGGTCTGACGCTTTTCGACAATTAATTGTATGATGACACCAAAAATTATTATCAGCAATGTCAGCGGCCACAGAATCGCGCCAATGATTGTAAACAAGATGTTTCGCTTGTTGACTTTTCTTGGTTTGTCATCGTCACTGCCGAAAGGCAAATCCATTTCGTCTTTGTCTTGCTCGTAGTACAAATCTTTGCACGATTTCAAAAAGAGAAACAGCGCAGCAAAGGATATTAGTACGCCGATAAGGTATGTTAGCAAAAGTGGGTTCATAGTTTAGAAACTCATTGGATTGTGTACTCTCTTTTTTAACGTAAAACGCATTGGTTTTATTTTGTACGTATTTTTTCGACAATTCGGTCAATAACCTTTCTTAACAGATTGTTAATAAGATTCTTATTACGCAAAACTTTCACCGCCTTAGGTGAAACATAGTAGTAGGATTTAACAAACCAACGTCCGAAGCAAGATTTCATCAAGTGATTGTCTCTGTATTGTCGCAATATCATTACTTTTGGGTGGTCGTAATCACCATACACCATTGTGGCAATGTAGCATCCCTCCGATGATTTACTACTTGATTTGAGAGAATAACTACTAATTGTTGTCGGAGAGTACGTAATAAGACGATAGTTATAACTATTTGTCGAATTTGATGATTTGTTGGAGGTGGTTGATATGTCCGCATTTGAGTTTTTCTTCACCAATTCTCCGTCAGGCAATACCCGGATGCTCTGAATCCTGTCTATTTTGAAATGCCTTTTCTCTTCCCTAAGATGACAATAGCCGCTTATGTGGTCATTTTCATAACCATACGCACCATATTCATTGCAGAAAGATATGTCACTGACTCGTCTTTTAGAACGAGTACCATCATATTTGACATATTCTATCTCGATGTCCTTGCCCAATTTAATGGCTTTTTCGATTTCAGTTCTAATCGACATAATTGTGTAGTTTTTTCATGTTTCCCTGTCGTTGCGTACTATTTATTGTTTAACAAAATTGATTGTTGATAGTTTACAACAGAAAATCCTCGCATAGTTTCCCGTTTCAAAATCTGCAAACCTTTTTCCTCCGTCATCGCACCATTCATCAAAAGGAAATTTTGACAATAATGAAATGCATTTATGGTTGTTTTGATCAACGATTGCATAAAATTCGTCGATATTGAAATTATGTTTCAACATAGCCATCAGATGAGGAGTAAACGAAGACATATAACCACATCCTGCAAATGGAACGAAAACACAACAGTCAACTGTCCAATGAGGGAAATTAACTGTTATTTGGTTATAATCAGGTGTATTAACGATTATAAAGCCAATTGGCTTGCCTTTGTGACACATTACATAAGGTATTTGTAGCCCCATATGTGTCGAGAGTCCATATTGAGTCAAAACACTTGCTGTTTCTTTGGGAGTGGACAAATCCAATTTCGGCAGAAATGTTTTGATGTCGGGAGACAACTTGTAAAGCACTGAAAAATATTCAAAAATGCTTTCGTTCAAGTTCATATTGATAATTGGAACAATAGATGCATTTCCAAAGTGTTTGGCTTTAATTTGTTCCAAAGTGAAATATTTACCAAGAATGCTTTTCATTTTGTCTATTATTCTAAGTTAAACCCTTTGAAATCAGTTTCCATATTGCAAAACTCATTGACAACGTTGTAAATGGCGACTTCGTTGACGTCTATGTCGTCATCAACAATT
The DNA here is from genome assembly GCA_946409405.1 of uncultured Bacteroidales bacterium. GTDB lineage: Bacteria > Bacteroidota > Bacteroidia > Bacteroidales > UBA3824 > UBA3824. Next base: position 3,697 of record CAMJWL010000029.1, on the reverse strand, counting down.
ATCATCTTGTTCATCAGGTAGGCAAACTGATGTTTCTGTTCAGGCGACATCTCCTTAATTTGCACTAATGCAAGCAAAGAGTTTTTAGCCTTAACTACTTCATAGTCACTGTCCGAAAGGCAGAATTTCTCTTTCACTTGATTGAAAAAGAATATTTCGCGCTCGTCGATGATACCGTCAGCGTGGATTATGTCGAGCAAAATGCGCATCATTGCGATTTGCTGCTGATATGTGTAATTCAACTCTTTATCTTCCATCTTTTTTTGATGTTTTTGCTTTTGTTTTTTTAGGACTTGTTTTCTGTCGTGAGGTGCTTGCCCCAAACAAATCGGTCTGTTCCGATTCCTTCATTTTTTCCTCGGCGATACGTTTTGCCAATTCTTTTTGTGCTTGCAACTGCGACATTTCTTCGGCAGATTTGAAAATAGACAAATTAACAACATCGTACAGACAATCGTAGGTTTTGTCATACCCCAAATAGATGCCGAGAAGATACGATGCTACGACAAAGTCTTCTTTGAAATGTTCTTTGCATGAATCAATGTAGATTTTGTCGTATTTCAAACCATCCCTATATTTATCCCTGATTGTCAAATAAATAACCGCAACCTTCAAAAAATTACAACTTGTTTCAAGACTATTCAATGCCTTGCAGAAGTCGCTGTTTTCAATCTGTTGATAAATTGCGTTTGTTTTCTCAGATACGTTGATGGCTGAAAGCAACTTGTAGATGCTTGTACCTTCAACTTCATTGTCAAGGGCTTGATGACCGGGCTTTTTATAATTGCAGAAAATATGAACAGCATCCATAAAATAGCCAACTGCTTCTTTGGGATAATATGAGTGACGTTCGTATCTCATAAGATAAACCCACAGAAGATAATCGCCTAATGCTTTGTCATCAGATAGCATCAGGTTCACAGTCTGTCGGAGAATATCATCATTGATGATTTTTTGGCATTTTTCCTTTTCTTCGTCGGAAAAGCCAAACACTTGCCAAACGTTTTTGATGCCTCGCTTGCAATCTTCAAACGTTTTCTGCACGAAAATCTCTGAAACATCAAAAAGAGGTTCTTCGATTTTGATTCTTTCATCAAACGAGATTTCAAATTCACGTTTTGCGTCATTGTCTAACGCATAGATGTGCTTGACTTCTTGAATGATGACATTGTTCTTGTTGTAACAGAATTGATCATCTTTTTCGTACTGAACAATCAGGTGAGAAAAAGTGTTGTCAAAATCAACCTCGCCGATTTTATCTTTCAGATTTTTGAGTGTTTCGTCTTCGGACATACCATAGACTATAAGATTGCCGTTCATCAACAATCTTCCATACTTAAACAGAGAGTTGAACTCTGTTCGACTTATTACTGCTAAATAATTAATTTTCATAGTCTTAAATTCCAAAAATGTTATTACTTGCAGAGGTAGTGCTACCACTGTCAAGTGTGTCATTAATGTTGATTTTGTTGCAATCACTAAGGAAATCCTCCAAGTAACTGCTTCTTGTCCCCGAATACGTCAGGTACAATTCACTTCGGCTGCGTGTCATTGCAACCATAAACACCCTTTTGCTCAAACTCTCTCCCGGTGTTATGAACAAATCTTTGTTCAGTCCCGGAATGAAAACTGAGTCGAAATCCAAACCTTTTGAACTATGGTAAGTCATCAACGTTATTTTTCGGCTATCTTCGGAAAAATCGCCGTATGAACTTCCAACGTATTGCATTTTCAATCCATTTTGAGACAAATAATAATTCAATGAACCGAAATCATATTTATTCCACTGATTGAATGAAATCTTCCAACGGTTTTTGTTCTTGATTTCAAGTGCTGTCTGTGCAAAGTTCAACGCTCTATCTTGTGTAGGAAACAATACAGCGACTGTTTCGCCCACGTTTATTGCTTTCTCAGCATTTCGTATGATATAACGAACCTCATCTTCATAACTATCTCCTTTACACAGTCGCACTTGTGTGTCTTTTTTCGTCATATCGCGTTTTGAGGCGAAAATATTTATGGATGGGAGAAACTTTTGAACCAATCCAATGATAGACCGAGTCAGTCGGTGAATCATAGTCAATTCATACGGTTCTGCGTTAAGCAACCCGGGGATTTCGTAAGGTTTTACCGTTTTTTGATGATACCTTGGGTCTTCTTCAAAGATTGATTGGTTCTCATCTCCGGCAACAATAATGTGTGTGCCGTTTTGCCTGATAGTATTCAACACTGTTGGAACGAAATCTTGTACTTCATCGCACAAAATATAATCGTAATGACAATTACTCAATCTTCTGTCAAAAAAAGTCATAATGTCGGCATATTGTCCCATTTCAGCAAATGCCGCTTTAAACATTTTTATCAGAGAATGAGTAAAGACAACAACAGCAATGTCCGCATTGGGTTTATCTTTGCGGATTTTTTTGATTGTATGCGCCAATAACACAGATTTTCCCGAACCGGAAAATCCTTTTATCCAATAGTTTTTGGCGTTGACATCTTTGGTCAAGAAATTCATTTGACCCGGGTCTAATTTATTTTCAGGTATCCACCAAGGCATTGTATCAAATGTTTAAAGGTTATCAATTTCTAATGCTTTTGTTCTAACGAGATTTTCCTCTCGGAAATAATCATCGTTTTTGTGCCGTTCTTTTGAGTCAATAATGTCTCTCGCCACCTCGTAATGTTTGAGGTCTTGTGCAAGAGACGAAAACCAACTGTATTCACAATCGCGCAGACGGTTGTTTTTCCATTTATCCATATAAATGTCGTATGCTTTTTGCCGCATTTCCTTCGCTTTTTCTTTGTTGCCGTGTCGTTCTTCTTCATCGGCAAGCAAACTCAATGCAGGACAATGATTAGGGTTGATGTCAAGGGACTTCCTTATGTACTTCAACGCCTCTTCTCTGTTGATATTAAGCAGTGTATGACCTATGTTGCAACAGGTTACTGCGTCATTAGGCGATTCTTCAAGAGCCAATTTGTAAAATTCGACTGCCTTATCCTTTAAGCCGGCGTTACTGTATAATACACCAATATTGTTGATAACAACCGACTTTGGATACATTTGGTACTGTTGTTCGTATGTTTCTGCGGCATCAAAACTGCGCCCTGCCTTTTCGTATGCTGTGCGCAAACTTTCAAGGCTTTGCTGTGTTACTTTTCCGCCGTTTTTTTCTGCTTCTAAATTCGCCTGACGTTCTGCTTTTAAAACCACACGTTCTTCCGTTGTCAATTCTTTGTTGGCAAAAGGACTTAGCGGCTCTGTGCGGCAATCTACCCCCATACACTGCGCGTGAACAATTAGAGATTTGTCAGCGGTTATCTCACAAGCCACGCTGACTTTTGATTTCAAAGGGAAAAAGCCGTCTATTTGCTGTGGGGTAATTTTCAGATTGAAAAGCATCTTGTTTTCGCTGCCTACACATATCGGAAGTTCTATTACGTTTTGTTTTTCGCGGATAGTTTCCAAATCGTCTATTATAACAGTGTCGGTAGGTACGACAGTACCGGCGGGAACAAGAATTTTCCGTTCCGTATCTTTCGTGATTATAAAAATCGGTTCGCTTGTTATCGGTCGTATTATGCACCTGTCCATTCCATTCATAAAAAGAGAATGAATTGCCGCTCCTTGCGAAACGTGCGTTTGCAAATCTCTTGGCAAAAGCATTTTTGACTCGGGGAAATACTCTTTTAC
>CAMJWL010000028.1 GCA_946409405.1 uncultured Bacteroidales bacterium | reverse complement strand
CAATGATGGCGCACGTAATGACCAAATGCGTCGGTGCCTTCCTCTTCATGCTGCTGATGAAGCCGATGGTGGGCGCGATAGAATGGTTTTCGGAGTGGGTTGACTGTTCCCCGGAGCGTCAGATAGCCAACATACACCTATTCTTTAATGTAGGCGAGGCATTCACGTTGCTGCCGTTCTGCGGATTGTTTGTCAAGGCTATCGAACGATTGGTGAAGCCGTCCAAAGACAACACCAAGGTAAAGCCCGCCGGACACCTCCGCTGCATCAACATCAGCATCATCAACGTGCCTACCACGGTGATAGAATCGTCAATCAGCGAGACCGCCACCATCATCAAACTGAGCGGCAGGATGTTTGACCGCGTAATGGACGCCATCGGCACATACACCCCCGACGACATAGACGCAAAGCGCGAAAACCAAAAAATCCTCAAAAAGCACCCCGACAAGTTGGCAACATTCAAATACTTGGTGTCGGAAGTGCGCGAATACCTGCTCATGGTGGGGCGCAACGGCAACGCACAGTCTATCATCCAGCAAGTGTACGGCATAATGTCGGTACTCGACCAGACAGAACGCATAGCGGACATTGTGCATCGCGAACTCATACCGCTGTACGAAAAACTCTGCCGGCTCGACACCACATTCTCCACCGAAGGCAACTCGGAAATCAGGACTTTTGCATGGGAAATCAGCAGGTATTTCGACTCCGTGTTCAACGCCTTCGACCAACACGACGGCAAGGCTCTCACCAATGTCGGCATCTCCTTCGAGACCACCAAGCACACATCCGAAGAACTACGGATGTCGCACATCAGGAGGCTTTGGAAAGAGGATCCCGACGTGGTAGCCACCCACGAAATCCACACCGAACTCATCGACAGCCTCATCAACATCACCACAACCCTATCGTCGATTGTGGACACCTGCGGCAAGATGAACCTACTGGATTACAAGACCAACGGCGGCAACGGATAACATACATCGTAGGAAAAAATTTTTTTTTTCCACAATTACAAATTATTTGCTACTTTTGCAGAGTTTAATTAAACTCTCAACTATAAACTATAAACTATAAACTAAATACAACGGATATGAAAAAACACTTATTAATAATGGCAACACTGGTGGCGACTCTCATAATGACACTCACATCATGCCAGACCTCGCCCCGCGAAATGCTCATAGGCGAATACGCCTTAACAGGCAGCACCACCGACCTGAAGATGTCGCAAGACGACATGCAGATGAGGCAGATGGCAATGGAAGACCTGCAGAAAAAATACAGGCTGGTACTTAGCGGCGACGGCAAGTTTGAGGAGACCATCAACGTTACCAAAAAAGGTACGTGGGAAATCTACGGCGACGACGGCGAAGAGGGCGAAGGCTGGCGGCTCAAACTCATCTTCGAAGACAAATCCACCGTCAATATGGAAATTCACGACCTTTCCAACAGTGGGTTCGTTAACGTAATATACGACGAAGCATCCAAAAGCACCACCACTAACACTTATTCCAAAATAAAATAACTTTACAAATTGGAAAAAATACTAATTACATACTCAGGCAGCGGCAAGGACGTTGCCACCAAAGTACAGGAGACCATCAAGAAGGCGGGCTTCAAAAGTACCGTTGGAGCCTCATTGCCCGACGACGACAATGCGCTGCCGGAAGTGGTAATAGCCATTATTACAAACGATGCCTGCAACGACACCGCCATGGCTGACCTCCTCCAGCAATGCGAGCAAAAAAACATCAACGTAGTGCCTTTTGTAACCGAAGCACTGCCCCGCAACATCCTCTCCGACTTCTTCTTGGACGAACACGTATGGATAGACGGCGCATTGCAACCACAAAACACCGCGCTCGCCGACCTTGCCGACCTCTTGAAACGCAATTTCAAGGAACTCACCAAGCCCGCCACCAAAAAGAAGGCAGACTTTGGCAAGCGTCCGGCGGCGTCCCCCACCCCATCGTCCAAAAACTCAGCAAAAACCGACAACGCACAACTCTCAGGCAAAGGCAAACTATACCAAAACCTGTTTTACGTAAGCATTGCGGTGATATTGGTGATGCTCTTCATCCTCATCAACGGCGGCGTCAAGCAGGAAAACCGCGAGGCAAGCATCCAGCAGGCCAATTACCAGAACGCCCTCGGCAAATCTGACATCAAGATAGAACTCAGCCAGGATCTCAAAAAAAGCGAGACCGCGCTCGTGGGGCATTGGAGGATGAGCGATTATTTCGACAACCAATTCCGCGCCACCCACGCCGACAGCGTAAACCTTCAGCAACTCGTGGACGCACTCATCAACAGGGCGCAACTCCAGTTTAACGCCGACAAGACCTTCTCCCGCATGGGTTTTGCCGAGCAGACGGAGACCGGCACATGGGAGTACGACCCGCAGTCCAAATACCTCAAACTGAAACCCACCGGAGTCAACCAGTACGACGTAGTGCAGATTCAGGAGGTGAACGCCACGCAACTCATACTCGTAGTAACGGAAACCGTGGAAAAGAAACAGGTAATTACAAAAATGATTTTCACCAAGATAAACTAAACTAATGAAAATTGCCAAAATCATATTAGCGGCGGCTGTGGCTATGATGGCATCGGCGTGTTCCTCCACCCTCGAATCGCAACTCATGGGCAAATGGACGCTCCAAGAGTGCGACATCCCAAAACTCGACTCTATATGCCAGGCACGCGCTGACAACGCCGAGGCGTCCACCAACAAGGCAATAGACCTATTGCACCGGCAACTCGACTCCACCAACGTCGCCGCCAAAAAACAGGAACTCCTCGAGTACGAAAAACGCCTCAAAGCCGACCTCGAAGCCATCTCCCCTCAGTCTTTCAAAGACGAATACAACCAATTAAGGAAGGCGCAGATAGGCAAGATGACCATCGCTTTCAAGGAAAACAAACAGATACAGATACACGTGTCGGGTGCAGACGAACAATCGGGTTCGTGGAGCGTAAGCGGCGACACCATCCACACACTATTCGACAACATGCCCGCCGAAATACTCATCGTAAAGGACGTAACATCCAACTCGCTGAAACTTTTTTCGCCCGCACCCGACGAGCGTTCGGTAAATTTGGTAATGAAATTCAGCAAAAATTAAAACTTTTTACAATTATTCAGTCAAATGGATTTGAAAACAAGTTTTTTCAAATCCATTTTTTTTCTTAGATTTGCAGCATCAAACAATCATCAAACAAACAATCAATCATGTTAAAGAAACTACGTACTATCATTGGGACAATATTCCTCGTGTGCATCACGGCGATGTTCCTCGACTTTACGGGAACGCTGCACTGCTGGCTGTCGTGGATGACCGACTTGCAGTTTCTGCCCGCCGTCCTGGGGCTTAACCTTGCGGCAATCTTAATTGTCCTCGCACTCACGCTCCTCTTTGGGCGCGTATATTGCTCCATGATATGCCCTGCGGGAACATATCAGGACGCAGTGTCGCACGTGGCGGCAAAAGTAAAGAAAAACCGCTTTGCCTTCCTGCCCGAAAACAAAATCCTGCGTTTTGCAGTGTTGGCAGTATTTGCTATCCTGCTTTTGGTGGGGCTAAATGGCATCGCCCTCCTCATCGCGCCATACAGCGCATACGGACGCATAGTGCAAAACCTTTTGCAGCCTATATATATAGGTGTCAACAACCTTTTGGCAAAGGCCGCCGAGCATTACGACTCATACGCCTTCTACGAGAAGGAAGTATGGATTAAGTCGCTGCCGGTGTTCATCGTTGCCATTGTAACTCTGATAACATTTACCGTGCTTGCATGGCGCGGCGGACGCACCTGGTGCAACAACATCTGCCCCATAGGCACCGTACTCGGCTACCTCTCCAAATTGTCGCTCTTCAAAATCCGCATCGACGCCTCCAAGTGTATCAACTGCCGCCTCTGCGAAAAAAACTGCAAGGCATCCTGCATCGACATCGACCACCACACTGTTGACTATACCCGCTGCGTATCGTGCATGGACTGCATCGGCAAGTGCAAAAAGGACGCTATCTCCTACACCACCTCGAAGTCGAGCCAATCCACATCCTCCGACTCCCCCAACGCCTCCCTCCGCGCAATGCTAACCACAACGGCTGCATTGGCTGCCACATCGGCTTTGCACGCACAAGACAAGACCACAGACGGCGGACTTGCCGTAATAGAAGACAAAAAAATCCCGGAGCGCGAAATTCCCGTCAAACCCGCCGGTTCGCTGAGCGTAAGTTCGTTCTCCAACAAATGCACCGGCTGCCAACTCTGCGTGGCTGCCTGTCCCAACGGCGTATTGAGACCTTCTACCAAACTCTCCACCTTCATGCAGCCCGAAATGGGATTTGAACACGGCTACTGCCGCCCCGAATGTACCAAATGCGGCGAAGTATGCCCCGCCGGAGCCATCAACCCCATCACACGCGAAGAGAAGACCGCCATCCGCGCCGGACACGCCGTATGGGTCAAGGACAACTGCCTACCCCAGACAGATGGCGTATCCTGCGGCAACTGTGCGCAGCACTGTCCGTCGGGCGCAATCACAATGGTGCCACTGCCCGACAATCCCAAGGTAAAAATACCGTCCATCGACACAGAACGCTGCCTCGGCTGCGGCGCATGCGAACACCTCTGCCCCGTCCGCCCCTTCTCCGCAATCTACGTGGAAGGCAACCTCGTACACGGCAATATGTAAACATTTACAATGTAGAGACGTTGCGCGCAATATAAAGACGTTGCACGCAACGTCTCTACAAAAGAAACGAACACCAATCACAACACAGAAAATCATGTCAGAAAAAAACATAAATCGCCGCGACTTCCTCAAATTAGCCGGTACAGCGGCGGCGGTAACTGCCGTATCTGCCTCCGGCTGTGGCGACGCTGTGAAGACCGGCTCAATAGCAAATACAACAACCTCGGTGTCCCAAAACATCCCCACCGACAAGATGACCTACCGCACCAATCCCAAGACCGGCGAAAAAGTTTCGATCCTCGGCTACGGATTCATGCGACTCCCCACCGTAACCAACGTGAGCGCACGCGAAAGCAACGACGACATCGACCAAGAAACAGTAAACCGACTCACCGACTATGCCCTCGAACACGGACTCAACCTATTTGACACGTCGCCGGCATACTGCAAAGGTTTTTCGGAACACGCAATGGGCATCGCGCTCAGCCGCCATCCGAGAGACAAGTATTACATCTCCACCAAGTTGTCAACATTCAGCCCACAGCAATGGACATACGAAACTTCGGTGGGCATGTACAAAAACTCGCTTAAAGAATTGCAGACCGACCACATCGACTACCTGCACCTGCACGGCATCGGCATGACCGCCTTTGTGGACGGCAAGCAACTCGACGGCGTGGAAAGCCTCCACAAACGTTACATCGACAACGGCGTACTCGACTTTCTCCTCAAAGAGCGCGAGGCGGGCAGAATCCGCAACCTCGGTTTCTCGTACCACGGCGATGTCAAGGCCTTCGACTACCTCGTTGACCACCACGACCAATACCACTGGGATTTTGCCATGATTCAGATGAACTACGTCGATTGGAGGTACGCCAAGCAAATCAACCCCGGCAACACCAACGCCGAATACCTCTACAACCGCCTTACAGAGAAGGGAATCCCCGTATTTGTGATGGAGCCTATACTCGGCGGCCGCCTTGCCAAACTCCCCACGCACCTCCAAGAAACCCTGCGCACACGTCGCCCCGAGAGCAGCGTGGCATCATGGTCGTTCCGTTGGATTGCCACGCACCCCAATATCCTCACCATCCTCTCCGGCATGACGTACATGGAGCATTTGCAAGACAACCTTTCTACGCTATGCCCCCTCGACCCCTGCACCGACGAGGAAGACGCCATCTTGCAGCGCGTTGCCGACGAGTTTGTCAAATTCCCGCTCGTGCCATGTACCGCGTGTCAGTACTGTATGCCGTGTCCGTATGGCGTTGACATCCCCACCACATTCACACATTATAATAAGTGTGTCAACGAGGGCTACATCTCAGTTTCCACGCAGGACGCCAACTTTGTGGAAGCCCGCCGCCGTTTCCTCATCGGCTACGACCGCGTAGTGGAGCCAAAACGACAGGCGGCGCACTGCATCGGCTGCGGCGTATGTCAGCCCCACTGCCCGCAAAACATCCGCATCCCCGATAAGTTGCGAGACATCAACGATTATATGGAGAAGTTGAAACAAGAGACATTGTAACAGAACATTATCCACCCCAAACGGTGCAAACTTACCATACGAGTTTGCACCGTTCTTTTGTGTAAACAAAAAATAAAACGCCCTTAACTATTATTAACTTAAAAATTTTTCAAATGTGTAAAAAAATTACAATATTTGTAAAATTTTTTTGACACCCTTTATGGAGAAAATTATTAACTAATAACCATCATAAAAAAAAATGAGCAAAATCAACCTCCTAAAAGTCGGCATTCTGCTGATTCTCTGCGGTCTGCTTGCTGTGTCATGCAAAAAAGGCAGCAGCGACGAACCAGAACCCGAACCTACTCCTACGCCAACTCCCGAACCGGAGCCTGAGCCTCAACCCGAACCCGAAAAAACAGAATACACCTTGACATTCGACGTCAACGGTGCCACAGGTTCTATTGCAGACCTAAAATTCACAGAAGGAAACGAAGTAAAAGTGCCAGACGCATCGGCTCTCACCTTCGACAAGCACGTATTCCTTGGCTGGAGCGCAGACAAAAACGCCACCAAACCAGAATACGAGGCGGGCGGCTCTTACAAAGGAAAGACCGCCACACTGTACGCAATATGGACAGAACTCTTCAAAATAATCTACCACTTCAAAGATTCACAAAAGACCTCCGAATTTACAGCGGCAGACTTCAGCAAAGGCGAAGTAACAATCCAGTGCGAAGTGCAACTCGACGAAGACGAAATTCTCGTAGCATGGAAAGACAAGGACGGCAAATCCTACGAAAACGGCGCAAAACTCACCGAAGCCGCCGACCTCGACCTCACCGCCGAAATCAAAAAGAAAGAACCGGAAAAACCCAAGACCTTCACATTGTCCTTTGATGCCAACGGTGCCACGGGTACAATAGAAGCCTTGACATTCACCGAAAACGCCGCAATCCCCGACGCTTCGGCTCTCACATTCAACAAGCACAAATTCCTCGGCTGGAGCACCGACCCCAAAGCCACCAAACCCGAATACCAATCGGGCAGCACATACAAAGGCGAATCTGCCACCCTGTACGCCGTGTGGACAGAAGTATTCAAAATCACATACAACTTCAAGGAAACCCAGCAGGCCACAGAATTTACGGCAGCAGACTTCGAGCAAGGCGAAATAACAATACAATGCGAAGTACCTCTTGCCGAAAACGAAATCCTCGTATGGAAAGACAAGGACGGCAACTCCTACGAAAACGGCGCAAAACTCGCCAAAGCCGCCGACCTCGACCTCACCGCCGAAATCTCCACCAAGGAACCTCCGGTAGAACCTAAGACCGACGGCAGGGCATCCACCGAGGATTGGAATTACAAGCAATACGAGTACTAACAAACTATTTTACCACAAACCATGAACATAAACATCGCTAAATATACGCTGCTTGCTGCCGCCATTACGCTTGCCGCCTGCAAGCGCGACGACGACGAAACCGAGCAGCAGCAAATGTCGCCTGAGCCAAGCGCAATGTCATTTGCCGCTTCATTCGAACATTCGCTATCCAAGGCGATTGTCGAAAACAACAAGACCACCTCATTCCAGATTTTCGACGCCATCTCCTTGTTTGACGACGTGGCAAACAACAAGTTTACCACCACCACCAGCGGCACAAGTGCCATCTTCACCGGAGAAGCACAAAAATCAGAAAACGGATACTTCGCGCTATTCCCATACAGCAAGGATGCCACAATAGCCAACGGTGTAGTTTCCACCTCAATACCCGACGTACAGAACGGCGAAACTACAAACCTTGTGGCAATAGCCAAAATCCAGCCGGATGACCAGGCCTTCACGCTCAAAAACGTGAACTCCTTCATCTACTTCAACATCAAACACGTATGCACCTCCATCACCATAGAGGCAAGCAAGAACATCGTGGGCAACTTCGACATCGCCTTCGACAAAGACGGCAACCCAACAGCCACCATCACCAAAGGCTCCAAAAAAATCTCATTAGCCGACGTTTCAAACGGCGGCTACATAGCAATGCTGCCCGTGAAAGGTGTCGACCTGGACATTACATACACCACCACAAGCAACAAGACCGAGAAGGTGTCGTTCAAAAACATCACCCTCAATCGCTCCGAAATCCTCGACTTGGGCATCCTCGACGACCTGATTACCATCTCATTCGACGTATCAGGCATCAGCAACGCCAAAGCCGCTTCACTCACCAAAAAGCCCGGCAACGTTACACTGCCCGCTTCGATAGGCGATGGCATCGCCTTCAACGGATGGTACGACGCCGACGGCAATGCTGTAAAAGGCGGTGCCGCTGTCAACGTCATCACAGACTACAAATTCAAAGTCCTCGCCTCCAACGAAAAAATCCTCTTGTTCAGCGACGGCGAGCAGAAGTTTACTATCGTAAAAGACGGCAAGGTAAAATTGCCAAGCAAGGTTGACGTAGCAGAAGGACACGAGTTCTTAGGCTGGGACTTCGACCAGAACACCACCGAACCCAAATACAAAGCTGGCGCAGAAGTCAACATCGCCGACATGTACCAAGACGACCTCTCCAAACTCATCTACGCCATCATGCCGCTTACAAAACTCACCGTAACGCTTGATGCCAACGGTGGCAAATTTACCGACGGCAAGAGTACCAAAGAAGTAGCAATACAATGGGGAGAATCGCTCAACCCATCATCCTACGCCCCCACACTCGAAAACCACTGGCTTCAAGGCTGGGAGGGCAACGCCACACACGTCGTAGCCAACGTTACACTGAAGGCTATATGGGGCAACTACACTACAATTACCCTCACTTACTACGACTACGACGGCAACGTAAAAGAAACCTTCTCGGACGATAAATGTATGGAAGGTCAGGACAACCCGATCAAAATCAAAAATGACATTGCATTGACCCCCGCCGTAGCATCTTGGAACAGCAAGGCCGACGGCACTGGCGATACTTACGAACCAGGCAAGACATACAAATTCAAGAGCAACACTTCCCTCTATCCCGTCAAGCCGACAGTCAAAGTAAAAGTAACCTACCATATCTCAGCAGATCAAGTAGTTACCGACGAAAAAGAGGGTCAATATGGCGAAAAGGTGTCTTTCAGCATCAAGACCAAAGACGCTCTCAACCTTAACTACGCCCTCGAATATTGGAACACCAAAGCAGACGGCTCGGGCACTTCTTACGAACCCGGCACCACCCAGGAGTTTGACCAAAACATCGACCTCTACCCCATCAAGGAAGTTCACACAATCACCTATTACACCAACGACGGCAACACAAAATTAGGTGAAGACAATGTGCCAGACGGAGCATCCGTCACCCTCAAGGGCAACAACGACATCACCCTTGCATACACCGTAGAATCCTGGAACACCAAGGCAGACGGCACGGGCGACACATACAAATTAGGCGACACCTACACTATCACCCAAAACCTCACCCTCTACCCCATCGCTTCGGTTAGCATTACCTATCACGACTTCAATGGCAACGTTATCGAAGGCAAAACACAGACAAGTGTGTTCGCGGGAAGCAATGTAACCTTCACGCTCGCGTCGGACATCACGCTTGCATACGCCATCGCATCTTGGAACACCAAGGCAAACGGCACGGGCGACACATACGCCATCGGAGCCAATGTACAGACCGACCACAACATCGACCTCTATCCCGTCAAAGCAGAACGCACTATCTCCTACTACGACATCCAAGGCAAACTCAAAGGAACGCAGAAGGTAAAGGACGGCGACAATGCCACCCTCAAACAACGAACCGACTTCACGTTTAGTTACATAGTCGATTTTTGGAACACCGACCAGGACGCCAACAAAGGTCAGCACTACAACCTCGGCAGCACCATCCAAAACGTAAGGAGCGACATCGACCTCTACGCAATCCCATCCCAAAACCAGCCGTCGAAGATAGACAACTGGATAATAGAGGATTTTTAAGACACTAACTATTTGATTAACAAATCATAAAAATACGAAACCATGAAATTTATCAAACATGCAATATACGCAATGATGCTCATCGGCATCGGTCTCCTGTGGGCGTGCAGCACCGACGAGTTCAATGCGCCATACGACGATCCTCAGCCCGCTGCCAATACACAGACCGGCACAGCATCCGCCGGCACGATGACCTTCACGGCATCCATGGGCAGCCAATCAATCTCCAAAAGCCACGTGGCGTACTACGACGGCCACACATGGTTTGACCAGGAGGACCATATCGGTGTATTCCCGATTCCAACCTCCGGTGTGAGCCAAAGCAAGAAGTTCGATTACGACAAGAGTGCCGTGTTTGAAGACAAAGCACAGGCAGTCTTCATCGGCCCAGAATTGACATCCGAGGACGGCTTCTTTGCCATGCTGCCGTACCAGTCGGATGCCTCCTTCACCACAAACGAAGAGGGCGAAGGCGTAATCACCATGACCCTCCCTGCCGAACAAGAATCAGTGAACGAGGAAAATGATAAAATCGTCGCGTATCAAGATCTAATGGTCGGCTACACAAGCACAAACAACAAATCATTCAATTTCAAGCATGTTGGCGCAATGCTAAGATTTGCAACATTCTGCGAACTTAGCAAAATTGAGATTGAAGCCCCAGAAGGCACCATGATTGCAGGCGACAACGTTAAAGTAACCGTAGATAAAGACGGCAATATCAAAAGCGTAACAGGCGGCTCCACCAACAAAGTTTCTATTAACTTAAAAAACCTCGGTATCAATACCAAAGGTGATTCCGTCCTAATTACCATTTTGCCCTGCTCTGTAAAAGACCTCAAGGTAACCTTCTACAATATGAACAAAAACCCAACGGCGTTGTTCCCTTCCCATACTTTTGAAGAGGAGAAAACCTTCGTATCGGGCAAAATGTATTCATACGGCAACGTAGGCCCAGACTGGATAACATGCTATGACACCTACGAGAAAGACAACGAAATCTTCAAAATACGCTCCATATCATACTCAAAAGAAGAAAGAAAAATGGTGTTGCCTACCCCAACACAAAAACCAGAACAAGAAGGTTACTTGTATCAATACGCAGATATCAAGGATCCCTATCAAGGTCCATACCAACCTAATTTTGCCTACTCAATTAGCGGTCCCATGGAACTTTACCTTAGTCCTGTAAAAGCCATAAAAGTGTCAATCTATGGCAAAGGCGCAGATAATGCTCCCACTCTCGACACCCTCGTGTACAACAACACCTTCATCACCCTCCCACCAATCGAACTGGATGCAACAGATGGCAAAGCATACGGCTACTCACTGACATCAGACGGTGCAGTAGAAAAACTACCTGGTGAAAGGCAGGAAATCAAAGTGGAAGGCGACGCAGCATCCTTTGCAATATATGCCGTACAGAAAAATATTCAAGTGTTCAATATCTACGGCAACGGTGCAGGTCAGGAACCTACATTCACAATGGCTATTCCCAAAAACTATTCTACAACAATCGACCTTCCCGAACTCCCCAAAGAAGACAGCAAATTTGGCGGATACAGCACCACACCAGGAGGCGAAATCAAATTCTACTCTGGCGAACAACCAAACACAAACAGATTCTCAGAGAATGTTGTCAACTTCTATCCCGTGTATGTAGATTATTTGCCAATCGCATCCACATCAGAATACAACATCTCCGACTACCCCGCCGCAGGCGTAGGCGACCAAAACACACAGGGTTCATTGGCTCTCGCGTCGCCACTCCCAAAAATCGCAAAAGGCACGGCGGCCGTGTTCAAGTTCAAAAACCACATCTCAGCAAATTCCGACAACAAGAACGTTGCCATCCTGCTATGTGGATTAGACAACGCCAACACGTCATTCCAACAGAAATTCCAACTGAACACCGCCCCAAACAACAAATGCATCCGCGAGAAAAAACCGACTACGTTCTCAAATTATTACAACAACATTAACGGTGCGGACATAACGGTAAAAATCTCAAACCACGGCGGCATCATCGACATTGAATGTAGTTGGATGGGCGCAAGCGAACCCCAAAAGTCTTATTCGGTAAAATACACCGACATAATCTTCTGGAACGACGACCAGTGGAACAACGACAACAAAGCGCAAACCGAAAACCCGGACAACGACATATACGTTTCCTTCACCGTAAACAGTTCCTACATCGAGTTCCTCGACATCAACTAAGCGCATTTTAAGCACAAATACGCACATCAAATCCCGTCCGCTACAACAAAAATTGCAAACGGACGGGATTTTTGCATTTATAACTATCTGTAATACAAGCATTTTCCACCTATGTAAAAAAAAAGTTTATTTTATGCAAAAAAATTTTGAAATTCAATAAATATGCAATAACTTTGACAAATTCAAAAAACGTCATCAAAAATATACAAAATATTATGGCAAAAGAGAGAGAAAACAAAGAACTTTTCCAAAAGACAATGCTATTTGAGTGCGCTTGGGAAGTTTGTAACCAGGTTGGCGGCATCTACACCGTCATCCGTTCTAAGATTCCCGCCATTGTAAGCAATTGGAATGCAAACAATTATTATCTGCTCGGCCCTTACTTTGAGGATCAGGCGTCGGCAGTGTTCGACCCCATCGACGACCTCACCGACGCGGTGGGATATGCAGTACACACCATGCGCGAAAGAGGCATCGACGTACATTACGGCACGTGGCTCGTTACCGGCAAACCAAAGGCAATATTGTTCAACATATACTCGGTGTTCAACCGGCTTGGCGAAATCAAATATTTCCTCAACGAAAACCACTACATCCAGGTACACGACGAAGACCTCATCAACAAGGTGCTGGCATTCGGCTACTGCGTTACGGAGTTTCTGAGGCTCCTCACCAACAACATCGATCAGCCCACCAACATCATCGCGCATTTCCACGAATGGATGGCGGGTATGCCCATCATGGACATCCGCCGCGAAAACCTGCCTATCAAGACAGTATTCACCACCCACGCCACGATGCTCGGTCGCTACCTCGCCATGAACGACGACAACTTCTACGGCAACCTCCCGTTCTACAACTGGGAGGACGAGGCAAAGCACTTCAACATCTTCCCGACCGTGCAACTCGAACGCGCCGCCGCACATGGCTCGCACGTATTCACCACCGTGTCGGACGTAACGGCAAAAGAGTGCATCCACCTTCTCGGACGCAAGCCAGACTTCATCCTGCCAAACGGCCTCAACATACAGAGGTTTGAGGCATCGCACGAGTTCCAGAACCTGCACTTCCAATACAAGCAGCAAATCAACGACTTCACTCGCGGACACTTCTTCCAGTCGTATTCTTTCGACCTGGACAAGACGCTGTACTTCTTCACATCGGGACGTTTCGAGTATCACAACAAGGGATTCGACCTCACCCTCGAAGCACTCGCCCGCCTCAACTACAAGATGAAGGTGGAGAACATCGACGCAACGGTAGTATTCTTCCTCGTTACAAAACAAGACTACTACTCCATCAACCCCACCGTGCTTCACAAGAGGGCGATGATTGA
Source organism: uncultured Bacteroidales bacterium (assembly GCA_946409405.1). Lineage (GTDB taxonomy): Bacteria > Bacteroidota > Bacteroidia > Bacteroidales > UBA3824 > UBA3824. The sequence continues at coordinate 10,620 of CAMJWL010000028.1, read as the reverse complement.
GGAAATCCACCGCAACACCGAAGAGATAGAGCGCGACCTCGGCAACAAACTCTACGACTACATCACCACAAACAACGGCGCGTTTGGCATTCCCGACCTCAGCAAGATGATTTCGGAAACCATGGAACTCAAACTCCGCCGCAACGTCCAGAGTTGGAAGAGCGGCTCACAGCCCACGGTAGTAACCCACAACCTCGTTAACGACGGCAGCGACCCCGTGCTCAACTTCCTGCGCAGCAGCAACCTCCTCAACGGACGCGACGACAAAGTGAAGATTGTATATCACCCCGACTTCATCAACACCACAAACCCGCTCTTCCGCATGGAGTACAACCAGTTTGTGCGCGGATGCCACCTCGGACTCTTCCCAAGTTACTACGAGCCGTGGGGATACACACCACTCGAATGTATGGCAAGCGGCGTACCAAGCGTTACAAGCGACTTTTCTGGTTTTGGCGCATACGTACAGGCCAACTTCGACGACAGCGAGAAGATGGGCATCTACATCGTAAACCGCGAAATCAACTACTTCGACGCAGCCGAACAACTCGCCAACATCATGCTCAGGTTCGTTAAGCAGACCCGCCGCGAGCGCATCAGCATGAGAAACAACGTAGAGGAAAGCTCCTTCGCATTCGACTGGGGCAAACTCGCCGAATATTACTTCCAAGCATACGACGAAGCAGTAAAGAGATAAAAAACACCCTATGCGAAAATACGCAATCAAAATAGCGGCGATGCTGATAATGAACATCGCCGCCATTTTTAATGTCGAGGCACAGAACGACAGCCTTGGCACCACCAACATTACATCCCCTGCCGATACTATTGCAGTAGCCGACACCGCAGTAAGCAACAACCCCGTACTCGCCAAATACCACGTCAACACGGCGTTTGAGCCAGGCGAAGAACTCAGTTACGACCTCAAATACGGCATCATAAAGGGCGGCGAACTCAAAATAAACGTTGCCCTCGAACCTGTGGGCTACGACTACCTATTCCACGTGAGGGCAAGATGCTACACCACGGGCATGGTTTCCAAGATAGCAACCGTCAACGACATCTACGAGAGTTACTTCGACATAGTTAACGGCCTGCCAATGAAGGCAATACGCAACGTTACCGAAAACAATTACAAGCGTTACAACGAGGATCTTTTTTTCCAAGACTCATCGGTAGTGTATAGCATGAAAAGCGGACGGCACGAGGTGTCGTACCACACCTTCGACCTTATTTCGGCGTTTTATTATGCGAGGCGTTTTATCTTCGACAAAAAATACGAGAAAAACGAAACCATGGGTCTCGACACATGGTTCAACGAAGATCTCTACCACATCCAACTCAAATACAAAAGAACCGAAAAAGTAAAGACAAAATTTGGCAAAATAGAGTGTCTGTACTTTGTGCCGGTCTTGGACGACAAATCCACCTTCAAAAAAGAGGAAGACTTAGGCGCATGGTTCACCAACGACGGCAACTTTGTACCCGTGGAAATCCGCGTCAAAATGCCCTTCGCCGACATCCACTGCCTCCTGCGGAATTTCAAAAATTTGAAAAACAAGGACGGATTCTTGAAAGAGGAAATGCTGAAAGAATGATCTACTCCCCTACCCTCGCCGCATCTTCCACCAACTGCGCAACGCGATAATCCCCCACCCCACTATCGGCAGGTACATAGCCAAGACCCATGGACGGCGGACGATGGTTTTAAGGCACTTGCGAAAGGTGATTTTTAAGGAAGAGTCGCCTTGATTGCTGTCGTAGTTCACGTCAAAATACGTCATCACAAATGGCCAAAACGGTGGGAAATAGCGCAGAAAATATCTTTTGTGCCGCCACATCGCCTTCAAGAGGGAGCGGATGTCGTAATATTTTTTGCCGTAAGTCCGCTTGGCGTCAAGGAGTTGCTGCTGCATCTGCTGACGTATTTTCTCGCCTACCACTTTCAATTCTTTTTGCGTAAGTTGGTCGTATGGCTTGTCGATAAATTCATAGACGCGGATAGGCTCACCGATTACAAATGTAAGGCGCGAGGGCAGCGAGATGTAAAAAATCCACGGTTGAAACGCCGCCGCAAACGCCAACAGTCCCAACGGGAAAAATGGCATTCCAAACTTCCTTACAAGTTTTGTTAACGGCTTCCAATTATAGGCAAGCGGATTGTTGTACTCGCCGTTGATGGTCATAAAAGGGATGATGTCGGTCTTGTAACGGATGCTCATGCGGAGAAACGACGTCTTAAACGGCTGCAACTGATACCTCTTGTCGAACCCCTTGCCGATGCCCTCTATGCCTTCGGGAAAGATTAGCACATTACTCTCGTTGAGGGTCATGGCGGTCTCAAAATTGAGCAAAGTGGCGTTGATGCAACCCGCCTTAAACCACAGGTCGTCTATCAAAAACGGACACATATACGGATATTTGGTCAACATCGGCGAAATCAAAGCCCGGATGCCGTCCTTCATTGGCAACTCACGTGCCGCTATCTGCATGATAAAAACTATTGCGTCCCATGGAAACGCCATGCCCGAATGGTTGGTGGCGAAGATGAGGGGTGCGGCGGGATTGTTGCGCTGCGGAAGGGTGTCAAAACCCACAAAACGCGGCCTGTACCATACGTTGCTGATATGGTTGAGGACGTGCCTGCAAAAAGCCTCCATATACTGCACCGAAAAATGCCGCTTGTATTCCTCGCGGTTTTTTTCTATCTGCTCCTCGCTGATTACAAGGCGGTTGCGATATGGAGTGCCGTTATAGCCTTCCTGCTCTTTGTCTAAAACCATTCGCCATCAGAATTATTGGATGCGGAGGAAGAGGATTCCTCTTTCTTGAGGACGCCTTCGTCTTTCACATCTATTAGGCAGACTGCCTTGTATATCTTGCCGTAATAATTTTGCACGGGATTGTAGGTCTCGATGATGTTGTAATGCACACCCTCCACAGCCACGGTCTTGGAGACAACCTTCTGACGACCAAGGCGGATTTGCAGCCAAAACTCGTCGTTGGCGGTTTTTTCGCTCTCGTAGATGGTCTCGTACAAGTGGGTAACGCCATTGAGAACGAGCGGTTTCTCCTTCTTGAAAAATTCGAGCACCTTGGTATTGACGTTGATGATTTTTCCATTGGAGGCGTATTCCACAAGCATTATCAACTGGTTGAGCGATTCCACGGTCTGTCCCCATTCGTCAACTTTGCGCGTCATCTCCTCCTGCGATGCCTTCATCACTTCCATGTTTTGGCGCATCTCCTCCTCCTGCGACGAGAGTTCCTCCGACTGCACTTTGAGTTCCTGGAGGAGTTTGTTGGTGCGGATGTTTATCTTCACCGTCGCAATGGTGGACGCAATGCTGTTGCCCACTTCCTCTACAAACTGCTGCTTGTATGGCTCTATCTCGTTGAAAGATGCCACTTCCGCCACGGCGTAGATTTGGTTGTTGAACTTGAAGGGAACTATCAACAAATACTGCGGACTCTTTTCGCCGAGACCCGACGTGATGTTGATGTAGTCTTCGGGCAGGTTGCTGATGTAGATGCTCTCCGACTCCAATATGCAACGCCCCACAAGTCCCACGCCCGGCTTGACGGTCTTCTTGAGGATTTTGCGGATGTCGTAGGCGTATCCGGCGGCGAGTTCAAAGTAGATGTCGTCCTTGTTGTCGTCGTTGATAACAAAGAGACCGCCCTGATTGGCGCCGACGTACTTCACGAGGTTGCTGATGATGTTGAAGGAGAAGTCGTACATGTCGTTGTTGTACTCGCGGAGAATGTCGCCAAACTTGGCCGCGCCCTCCGTTATCCAATTCTGCTTGCGGTCGAGTTCGCGTCGCTCGTTGGCCTCCTTGTTGGCTTTAACGAGGCTGTCGCGCATACTCAACAGCGATATGCCAAGTTCGTCCTTTTCGCTGAGGGCGGAGAAGGACGTGGTGAGGTTGCCCGCGCCGATTTCCTCCGCAAAACCTACGGCGCATCCGAGTCCCGACTTCAAATGGTTGATTGATTGGGAGATGGAGTCGAGTTCCACGGTGGATTCTGGCTCCATGTTGTCGGCATCCTTGATGTTGCCGTGCGCCAAAAGTTCGAGCACCTTGCCCGACTTGCTGAGGAAGCGCGAGAGGTTGGATGTCTGATGGTAAAACACAAGCCCTATTATCAATATGCCCGCCAATACTATCAGCACCATGGCTATTATCTGCGAATTAGACTGACGGTATATCAACTCCTCTGGGATTGCAGTAACAAGCATCCAACTCGAATCGAAGATGTTGTCGTCGAGGTTTACGGCGCAAACACGGAGGTCGCGCCCCGTGGAATCCTCTATGGGGTAGTTGGCGAATCCCGACGAATCTATCTTTGTGCGGATGTCATAGAAAGTGCGCGAGATGATGCGGAGGATGTCGCTATTGTTTGCGTTGTCGCCGCTGATGGCGATGCCCGCAAACTGTCCATCGTCTGTAATCAGAAACGACGCAAAACTCTCGTAGCCCGCCGCATTCTTGACGGCGCGGTGGAAGTTGTCAACTTCAAGGTCGCCGCTCACAAGTGCGCAGAATGTGTTTTCTGCGTCAAAAACGGGGATATGCACCGTAGATTTGTAGATTGGGCGCACGTTTGGATTGTCGGTGTCGTCGCTCGCAATGCCCGACAATTGCTCCTTGCCATTGACCTTGGCGCGGTAATAGTCGCTCGAAAAATCGTCGCCCTCAATGTTGCTGTTGCTCACAGTTACCCTCAGACCGCCGTCGCCGCGCTCAAAGGCATATATCCTGCGCCCAAACGACTTGGTCCACGCCGGATTGATGATGCCCATCTCCCAGGAGATGCTCAGATTGGCATACCCAGGGTTGTCGTCGAGGAACTTGCCCACCGCCGACTTATAGACGCGCATCTTCTGCTCGTCGTCGAGTTCGCCCGTGCCGGATATTGACGACGCAAGCGACCTCAACGCGATGATGTCGTCGTCGAGAGCCGACTTTATCTTGAGCGCGCTGCTCTTTTGAGATTCATAAAGAACCCGCGTCAACGCTCTTTCGTTGACGTAACTCGACCTGTAATTGAGGTACGCCATCGAAATCAGGAATACCACAAACGCCACCGAGAGTATGTAAATCAGTAACTTAGACTGTAATTTTAGTTTCATTTGCAAGTATCGTTTTCTTACTTTTAATGCAATCTTTGTGCCTATTTTCAGCGGTATAAAATTACATTAATTCAAGGAAATAAACAAAAAAAGCCAACCCTTTTTTTAAAAAAAGATTTGGCTTTTTTTGTTGACTATTTTTCCTTAGTTTTCCTCTTGTAAAACTTGATGCATATTGTGTAATCACAAACATGATTATGCCAAATGACTCGGTATTTACAATCCTCCCTTTGGGATATCGCAATTTGCGTTTTGCATTTTGCTTTGGATCTCTTGGATTCTTGCGGATGCACTTATGAAGCAAATCCAGAGCATAAGTCTTTTGCACAAAAACATTATTTTGTGCATTGAGTATTGGTACTTGCACAAACATAATAACTAATACGATATATAGAATTTTGTTCTTTAACATATTTAGTTAAGTGTTTCATTTTTTATTGTTCATACCAATCATAAGAAATATCTTCATATCCTTCATTGCAGGAGTCGGCGGATAAGGTATGGTTTTGTTATATTCTGTTCCTGACAATACGGAAATGTCTTTTTTAGACAGGACGTAAATGCTTAAAAACATACGTTTGTCGGCTATTTCTTTCCAAGAATGATTCAAAACATCGTCTTTTTTGATTATGAAAAACGATGTGGTGTCTGAATCTTTCAAAAAATCAAACACAATCAGAGCATCATACTTGCAGTGCGGCTCAATAGTGCCTCTGTGTATGTTCTCTGAAAAAATATCAGGCATTATTGTATCGGCATACTGCGTCTTGGCGACAATGTGGATAGCAGTGTCAGAATTGTTCTCATAGTAAATCATGGCTTCATCAATGTCCATCGCAAATTGACAACCATTAATGAAAAACATTAACAAAATGGATATTATTATAAGTATATTATTCATAATTCTTAATATGTTGGATGATAAAAATTTATATTCGGTATATTATTCCAGTCTGCACCAAAATAGTTTTTAGCATAGGTACTTGCTTCCATTTCAAACCATTTGGCACAATGTGTGCTTTTGTATAACGGATGAGGACCACTATTCTTATCCGACCGTAAACTTGGAATGCCAATAGAAAATAGATATGCTAATCCATACCGTCTTCCCTGTATTGTATGCCCATATTCGTGCATAAACAATCCATTATGTGACGTTTTAAGGTATGTTTCGAAGTTTGTGTTTATTTCATCATTTATGTTAATATTGATGTAATTACCAAGTGTAATGCCATCATTTTTATTAGAGTTTTCATTAGTACAATATGTTGCGCCATCAAAATAATCCACACGATCTACATTTCCTAATATATTGCGCACGTGAGAGTACATATTTCCAATGCCTGACTGCAAAAACTCCCATAAAAATCTCGAATTCCAATGCCAGAAATTATTAGATCTGAACATATATGTATCAATTTGCAAGGCATTTTTAATTTTATCCAAATAATGATTTGATGGAATCGACATAGATAAAAGCGTACCATGATACGGCGTCATTCCCATTGCTGATACAGTCGTTACAGAAACAAAGGGACACGTTGCAGTCGCACACATAGAAACAAGCGTAGACATAGGATCAAGCAACATCGAAGCACCCAGAACCCAGTGCCACCATTTTTCCCCGCTCGGGTCGGTATATTTTAGCGGATTGTTCAGGCAATATGAATACCTGTTGAAGTTCTGCGGATTGGTCGGGTCTTGGATATATGGGACAACAGACAAGGACCTCGCCAAGTACGGGTCGTAAAGTCGAGCGTTAGCGTTGATGAGCGCAACCTGGTCGAGATGCTCGTGCATCGTGAAGCCACGGGGGAAGTTGTAGCCGAGGCTGTTCTTCACTATCGTGCGCACCAAAAGGCGTGTATCGCGCCTCGTATTTTGTAATAACCTTGTTGTCAACGAGTTTGAGGACGCTGCCGAGATTGTCTATAATGGCGTAGTATGGGGTCGCTTTGTAGTTTTTCATTTCTTTGCTTTTTTCTTGTCGAACTTTATACATATCGGGTAAAAGTTATAAACGCCGCTGCATTTATTCTGTGTCAAAGATTGAAATTGTATCAATTTGGCAACTCGTAATGCTTCATTACAGAACACGGAATCAGAATATTTGGGCATCTCATATCCTATATGATTGCACTTGTCATCCAACAATATATATATCAAGACATAGCCTGACTCAATTTGTGTATCAGGATATCGAAGATTTTTTTTGATGAATTTCTGTATGTGTTTCTCTGATGGTTTGGGTAGCATATTATAATAAGAGCCATTACCATCCAAACAAGAATATGACAGACGTACAACATACAACGGAGCTACTACTTTTTTATTCCTTACAGACGCAGCCGAGAAATTACACTCTTTAATTTCATTTATTATACTCTCGGCGACAAATGGGTCTATTTCTGGCAAAAATTTTATACACTTAGGAGTATCCAATGTGTCAACAACCAATTTTACTGCACAATTGTAACGTGTAAGCAACATTCTAATTTTGTACACATCTGTATGTTCCTTGAAATCAGGAGGCGTCTCCCAAAGCATAATTAATTGATTTGACATAAGTTCTTCAAAATGTGCATATACGCTATCGCACCAGCATTTGGACTGACCAAACGCTGGCGTACAAAACAGGGATAATATTATGAATATCAGTTTCTTTACCATCTTCTTGGAATTTTATAAATAAAATGCCACCATTTTTCTTTAAAAACAACATCTTCCATACCGAAACACTTATTTGTATATGCCCATATATTTGAAATTATATTGTTACCATGTTTTATGCATAGACCTTGATTTTTATACATATGCAAAAAACCTAAACGATCTTCCGGAGCATAGATAAGTTCGTCACGTACAAATTCTGATATTCCCACTAAATCTACATTTTGTTTTGCAAATGGAATTCCGTTTTTGATTTTTAAACTATGATATAATTCTTTATTATATGTAAAATTTAGTTGATCATAACTTTCAAACGCATAATTTCCTATGCTTATTTGTCCTGTTTCCGGGTTAGTTGATCCATAGAATCCTTCACTTTTCACATATTCACCTCCCTTTGGCTTACGTGCTAAATATTTTGCGTCCATCCCAAAGTAATTCAGAACCTCTTGCTGCCAAGTAGAACCCTCAGGAATATCATACAAACCAGTTTTGAAATTCTCCAAAACTTGGTCATTCGTTAAAAAGCCTTTTCTATTCGAGAAATTTTGGAAATGTTCGCTCGAAAGGAATCCGGCAATTCCACCAGAAACTGCACCTTGCCAAAGGTTAGAATAATTCTTACTACCAGAAGCCCATGTCATACCTGCCTGAGATGCAGTTCCAACACATACTCCCCACATTGTTGCCCCATACCATGAGTTGCCTAGTGGTGCAAAACCGCTCAATGCACTTGTGGCAGCACCAACAATTCCACCTTTCCACGCTCCACTCCAAAAAGACTTCCCATTGCATATAGAAGATGCGCCGCCAGAAATAATGCCATATATGCTGCCTGCAATTATTGGCCACCACACAAACTCCCCCGTAGGGTCGGTATATTTCAGCGGATTGTTCAGGCAATACGAATACCTGTTGAAGTTCTGCGGATTCTCAGGGTCTTGAAGGTACGGATCGGCGGAGAGAAAACGCGCCAGGTACGGGTCGTAGAGCCTTGCGTTGGCGTTGATGAGCGAAAACTGGTCGAGATGCTCGTGCATCGTGAAGCCACGGGGGAAGTTGTAGCCTGTATTGTTTTTTACAATAGTGCGCACACCAAAAGGCGTGTATCGCGCCTCGTACTTTGTAATCACCTTGTTGTCAACGAGTTTAAGGACGCTGCCAACATTGTCGGTTACAGCATAGAATGTTTCGTTCTTGTTGCCCTGCCTGAAATTGACCGCCGCAAGGTCGCCAAAATCAGAGTATATGTAATGGCGTTTGGTGGTTACGCCTTTGGCTGTTTCTTCTTCGTAATCAGGAAGATAATATGTAGTGGAAACTACCTTATTATTCAGTGTATATACAGACTTGATGCGTTCGTTGTCGGGCGAATACGTTATCGCATATTTTTTTATAGAATCTCGTTTACTATTATCCGTTATTTTTTTTGGCTTGCGGAAAGAGGTGTATGCTACCGTCTGTTCCAATGACTTTATAACGCCGGTTTCATTGTCAACCTTAGTTACGGCGTGTGGCTGCGTAGCCTTGTATTCGTAGTTGCCGATGCCAGTTTGATAAAGAATGTTGCCGTTGTTGTCGTATTTGTATTCGTAGTTGTTGTTTATCTTTATCAGGCGGTCTGTATTATCGTATTTAAATGTTTCCTTGTCGGTGTATTTCCCTTTTCTGGACGTTAGATTATGGTATTTGTCGTATGTGTAGTCTATACGGTCGGAGCCGCTGCCGCCATCTGGAGAACTGTATTTTACACATTGTATAGTATTGTCGGTATTGTAATATGAATCCTTGTACACATGGTTCATAATTTCTGTAATATGCAGACCGTCTTTGGGATACTTGTTGGCAAACAATACCCAGACGCTCTGATTGTCCAAAGATGTTTCCGTGTGTACGCCATATCCGTCATATACATATTTCTCCACCGAATTATCGGGGAAGGTTTTCTTCGCCAATAGGCCATTGGTATTGTACGAATATTTGTATATAAAGTTCTTATTGTCAACGACATACGATTTGGTTACCAACCTGTCGTATTTGTCGTATGTATAGTTGATTGAAGAAGTTTTGTTGTCAATGCTTTTTATGCGGTTTCTATTGTCGTATGTATATGTGGTAACGAGAGAACCACATACGCTTTGGCTCAGCAACCCTTTTAAATAGTTGTAAGAGGTGGTCGTACTTCCACGTGTATGCTTCGTTAACCTGCCGAACACGTCATACTCATAATTTATAGTACCCGCATCAATGTCTTGCATAGTCTTTGTCAATCCATTAGGATAATATTGATACGATACAACCGCCCCTTGTCCTACCATTTTTTTTAACTTGCCACTGGAAAAATATGTGTAACTTACAGACGTATTGTCTGGCGGCGTTACTTTTTTTAAATTGCCCCAGTCATCATAATCCGATATGGTTTTTCGTCCGTTGTCTGTAGTAACAATCTCTTTATTTGAATATATATACGAAATAGTATGTGCTGCGTCGGTATGTCCTGTCAGCCTGCCTTCATAATCATATTTATTTGTGATGGTTTCTGTATATCCATCCACTTTTGTTACTATTTTTTCTGGCTTGTCATACTTGCCGTATGTATAATCTGTTGTTATAACTTGTGCACCGCCTACAGACGACAAACCTATTTTTTCTTCTTTTGTGATATGCCCGGCATTGTCGTAATACGTTTTTGTCCACGGCATTGCTGTTCCCAATGCCGCTACAAAATATTGCGTTCCAGACCAGCCCCTTACATTTGATCGTTTGGTGCCATCCGGAAAAATAGTTCCTATATTGAGTCCCCACGCATCGTA
>CAMJWL010000027.1 GCA_946409405.1 uncultured Bacteroidales bacterium | reverse complement strand
AATGAAACGTATTTTATTGACAATCATAATGTTGTTGTCGGTGTGGCTTACGGCGCAATCGCAGACGGATGTTGTAATTGGCAACGCCAAGACCTACGCCGGCGACACCCTCACGATGTATGCCATCGACGACTACATCACGCGCCACGAAACGCCGATTGCCACCGCCGTAGTTGATAAGGAAGGCAATTTTACCTTCAATGCGCCCGTCAAAAACATCACTCAGGCGTACATCGACCTCTCGGTTTTCAAATGTATGCTTTATCTGCAACCCAATGGCAGACAGCGCATTGTGTTGCCCGAAAAACAAAAAATTGAGCCGCAGGACGAGTTGAATCCGTTTTTTAGGAAATACGAATTTTATCCCAAACTCATCGACGCGCCCAAGGACGACCTCAATACTTTGATACAGGCTTTTGACCAAAATTATCGCAACGCCCTCAATCGCATTATCAGTGCAAAATTCAGCGTTACAAAAGCCATTGTCGATAGCGTAGAAAGCATTATATCAGCGCGTTATCCCAAAGATAATCCATATTTTGCCAATTATATGAAGTATCGTTTTGCGATGCTCGATCACATAGCCTACCACCGCAATAGGGACATCATTGTCAAAGAATATTTCACGGGCAAGGACGTCCTCTACCGCAATCCGGCTTACAGCGAACTTTTTGACGAAATGTTCCCGAATATGTTTGCAAATTTCAAGCATCATTTTGCCTCCCACGACGACAAGCGTCAGGCTATTGACGACAAGAGTTACCATTCCCTAAAACGTTCCATAGCGGCAGAACCCAAAATTGCATCGTCGGATTTGGCTGATTATATGATTATTAAGGGTATGAAAGATGCTTATTACACCGATACAATCCCCAAGGAAACACTCATTGCCCTTGCCGATTCCGTGGCGTCATATTGCCCCAACAAAGATTTCAGGGCGATGGCATCGACGCTCTCAACGGAATTTTCAACATTGTTGATAGGACACGCTGCACCGCAACTCGACCTCTCCGACATCAATGGCGCACATAAAGGCCTGTACGATTTTGCTGGCAAATTTGCATACGTAATGTTCTTCAATCCTGATAGTTACACTGCGTTGAGCGACCTCGAACTGATTAAAGGCATCCGTCAGGACTTTCCGCCGGGCATATTGGATATAGTGGTGGTCTTTGTGTCGAGTAGCCGCGACGAGTACAAGGAGTTTGTAGAATCGGACCCCGACCTCGAACTCCCCGTCTATTGGTACAACGGCAACAAGGAAATGCTGCGCAAATACAACGTCCGCGCTTATCCGACGTATTATTTGATAAGCCCCGAAAGCCTTATCAATATGAATCCCGCGCCCGCGCCCACCGAAAATTTCCAACCGAAATTTGACGCGGCGTACCGCACTTGGCGCAACGACCGCGCCCGCAAACAATATCAAAACACTCCCGGTATCAAATAATGCTCGACACGCTGAAAAACATATATAAGAAATTTTTTAAAAACGGGCTTACGCGCTATCAGAGTTCCCGCCTGCGCTCCATATTGGATAAGGTGTTGCTATACAGCACGATAATCATTTTTTTCGCGGCTGTATATGAGATAGGTTTTCTCGGCGAAAACACCGACACCTCTTGGCTGCACAGCGTATATTATGCGTATTTGGTACTGTATTTTGTATTCTTCTCCACCAAAATGCCCGCCATCCTCAAAAACCGTGGGCGAGGACAGAAGATTTATATGTTTGTAATAAGAATTGTACTTTTTGTACTGTTAATTGTATATCTGTTTAACGTCAATTTCGTTTTTGATACCGTTAATTATCACGGCATTATTTATAGATTTTTGACAAGCCCCGATTTGGTGTACCTCATCATTTTGGCGATATTCTTCATAGAGGTTTCCAAAAATACTTTCGGCATCCTCATATCCAAAATCAGGCCCGAGGCGTTGTTTGCGCTGAGTTTCTTTGTGATAATTTTTGTAGGCGCAGGCTTGCTAAAACTCCCTAACGCTGCTGTCCAAAAAATCTCCTTCGTAGATTGTCTTTTTATGGCGACGAGCGCAACGAGCATCACCGGTCTCCAATGTATCGACGCGGGCGAACTTTTGACGCCTCTCGGTCAAGGTATCTTGTTGGTACTCTTGCAGATAGGCGGATTGGGCGTGATGACTTTTACGTGTTTTATTGCGTATTTTTTCAAAGACACGAGTTCCTTCAAGGCAGATGCGATGCTCGGCAACATGGTAGGTTCGGAGGGCATGGGTTCGGCGTTAAAAATGATTCTCACCATCGTAATCTACACATTTACAATTGAAATCGGTGGTGCGGTGGCGATATTTTTCAGCATCGACTATTGCGAAACTTTCCCTACAACCAACGACAGGATTTATTTTTCGATTTTTAATGCGATTTCGGCTTTTTGTAACGCGGGTTTTTCTACAATCCCCGGCAGCATGACAGACGCCGCAATTTTTCACAACTACACCTTAAAAATTATTATCTCCACGTTGGCAATACTTGGCGGCGTGGGTTTCCCGATACTTATCAACATCCAAAACTTCCTCTACAACCGTTTGGTCAACATCAAGCGCGTCCTGTGGGATCACAAACGTTTTATCCATCAGCCGAGACTCATCAACGTCAACACCAAACTTGCCGCCATTGTCTCCACAATCATCTTTATATTAGGCACTTTGTCGTTTTTGGTTTTGGAGCGCAACAACACACTCGCCGCCCACGACGGACTGTGGCACAAGCTGGTGGATTCGTTTTATTACGCCGTGATGCCGCGTTCTGCGGGGTTCAACGATATTGGCATAGAGACCATGCGCGTCTCCACGATAATACTTTTGATTTGTCAAATGTGGATTGGCGCGTCGCCTATTTCCACTGGCGGCGGCATCAAGACCACTACATTTGGCATTGCGATTTTGGATATTGTGAGCATCATTCAGGGCAAAGACCGTGTAGAAATTTTCCGCCGCAAGATAGCCAACCGCACCATCCGTTTGGCGTTTGCAGTGATAATTATCTCGCTGATTTTTATAGCGATAGGCACGTTCCTGATGTCTATTTTTGAGGACGGCAACAAGGATATCAATCCCTTGGCGATGGTGTTTGAAACCGTGTCGGCATACTGCACCTGCGGTCTCAGCATGGGCATCACGGGTTCGCTCTCCAACGGCAGCAAACTCCTTCTCGCCCTCCTGATGTTTCTCGGCAGGGTCGGCGCACTGACATTGGTGAAAGCCTTCTTCACCCCCGTCAAGTCGCTCAACTATATGTACCCCAAGGAGAGCGTATATGTGGGATGATAGCAAAGAATTGAAGTAGTTGAAGTAATTGAAACGCATAGCCCCAACGGGGCGTTATCGCAAAGCCCGGTGTGTAAACGCCGGGGAAAATGTAAAATGAAATAATTTGGATTATGAAAAAATATATTATAGTTGGTTTAGGAAATTTTGGGTCGTCGCTTGCGATACGGCTCACCAACGCTGGCAACGAGGTTTATGGCGCGGACACGTCCACCAAGCGTGTTGACGCGCTCAAAGACCAAATCACTTCGTCGGTGGTTTTGGACTGTACGGATGTCAACGCCATCAAGGCGGGGCTTCCCGTGTGGGACGAGGCAGACAGCATCATTGTAGCCATTGGCGAAGACATCGGACAATCGATACTTGTTGCTGCCACGTTTCATCAGATGGACGAAACCAAACGCCTTATCTGCCGCTGCATCAACGACACGCATCAGCGCGTGTTGGAAGCCATCGACGACAAGATAGAAATCGTACACCCCGAGGAGGAATCGGCAGAACGCTTGACCGACCGTCTCTCGTTGGCGGGTGCGCAGGAGGTTTACAGTCTTTTTGACCAACACAAAGTGGCGGAGGTCGATTTGCCCAAGCGGTATTTTGGTATGATAATCAAGGACACAGACTTCCGCAGCAAATACCACCTCAACATTCTCAGTATTCTCCGCATGGAGGAGCGCACCAATTGGCGCGGCAAGATAATCCGCGAGCGCAAAATCATGGATCCACGGGCAGATACTCTGTTGCAGGACAGAGACAGGATTGTTGTGTTTGGCTTGGCGAAGGATTTGAGGGCGTTTGTGGAGGATTGATGATAGGGTAGGGGGTGCTATATATAATAAGGTGTGGAAAATTGACACGCTAACTATATAAGGTGTGAAAAAACACCGCCCCCTGTGGCGTCACAGATGGCGGTGAGTGCATAATTTTTTTCATAATTATTATGTGCCTGTGTCCAACAATGTCGCTTACAGATAAGCGTAAATCTTGTTCATCGTGTCCTGACTTGGTGCGAGAAGCATGGAATCAATGCCTCCGAAGATGTCGTCCTCCATGTCATCGAGGTCGCGGACAATGTCGTTGAGATATTCAAGCGACACATACTTGTTGGTGTAGGGTTTGTTAAATGTGTAACTTTCATTCATAGGCATTTGGGTTTTAGTGAAACATCAGTTTTGGTCTGTTGTTTGATTATAAAACGACAATAGATTGCCTTTATTGCAAAAAAGCATAATATTTTTGAATTATTTTTTTGTAGCACGATTTTTTTTTCTATATTCGCTCGTCGAAAACATTAAAACATCTGATATGGCAAAAAAGACCAACATCAAGACTACAGAGCCGCTGCATCTCGCCATCATGGACGACCATTGGCTCGACCCCGTGCATGACGACATCATTGCGCGCTACATGAGGTTCCAGAACAAACTGAAGGAACTCGAATCGTACTATCCTCTTACGGAAACTGACCGCAAGAATGGCTTGTCGTCGTTGGAGAGGTTCGCCTCGCAAGACGGTTTTCTCGGACTCAACTATTCTAAGAAGGAACGCGGATGGTGGTTCCGCGAGTGGGCACCCGCCGCAAAGGAGATGTACATTTTTGGCGACTTCAACAATTGGACTCGCTACCAGTATCCGCTCAAAAAGCGCGACGACGGCATTTGGGAGATTTTCTTGGACGACAAGACTTTTGGAAAAACCTTTGTGCATGGTTCGCTGTACAAGATTATAGTGCATGGTGCCGACGACAGCATCCTTGAGCGTCTGCCCGCTTACACCAAGCGCGCCGTGCAGGACGACGTTACCAAAATTTTCTCGGCGCAGGTGTGGAAACCCGCCAAGGAGTTCGATTGGGGCGGCGACAATTTTGTGCCAAATCCCAACGAACCGCTCCTTATCTACGAGTGCCACATTGGAATGGCGCAGGAGAAGGAGGGCGTTGGCACATACAAGGAGTTTGAGGACAATGTGCTGCCGCATATTATCAAAGGCGGCTACAACACTATCCAAATCATGGCCATCGCCGAGCATCCTTATTACGGTTCGTTTGGCTACCATGTGAGCAACTTCTTTGCGCCGAGTTCGCGCTTTGGTACGCCGGAGGAGTTAAAACACCTCATCAAGACGGCTCACAAGGCGGGCATCCGTGTCATCATGGACATCGTACACTCGCACACCGTCAAGAATCTCAGCGAGGGCATCAACCGCATGGACGGCACCGACTGCCAGTACACGCATCCGGGCGGGCGCGGCGACCATCCGCAGTGGGATTCCAAACTCTTTGACTACGGCAAAAACGAGGTTATCCAGTTTCTCCTCAGCAACATCCGTTATTGGATGAGGGATTTCCATTTTGACGGATTCAGGTTCGACGGCGTTACTTCCATGTTGTATATGCACCATGGCATGGTGGAGAGTTACAACCAATACATGTATTTCCGCGACGGCGTGGAGTTTGACGCGGTAACGTACCTCCAGCTCGCCAACAAGTTGATGAAGTCTATCAATAGCCATTCTGTGTCCATCGCGGAAGATGTGTCGGGTATGCCGGGCTTGACCTCGCCGATAGACATGGGCGGCATGGGATTCGACTACCGCCTGGGCATGGGCATCCCCGATTATTGGATCAAACTCCTCAAAGAGGTGAGCGACGACAATTGGAATATCCATCAGATGTGGCACGTGCTCAACGACCGTCTGCCCTTGGTGAAGACCATAGCATACGCCGAGAGCCACGACCAGGCTTTGGTGGGCGACAAGACCATTGCTTTCCGCCTGATGGACAAGGAGATGTACTTCTGCATGGCCACCAACATCGGCAGCGACATCATCGACCGTGGCATCTCGCTCCACAAGATGATTAGGATGTTTACCATCGTCAACGGAGGTCAGGCGTACATGAATTTTATGGGCAACGAGTTCGGCCACCCCGAGTGGATCGACTTCCCAAGGGAAGGCAACGGATGGAGTTACAAGCACGCACGCCGTCAGTGGTCGTTGATGGATGCCGACTATCTTAAATATCATTACCTCAACGATTTTGATGAGGCGATGATAAAACTCATCCGCGAGTACCCCGTGATGCAGGATTTGTATGGTTGGCAACTCAACATGGACGAGCAAAACCACACTATC
Organism: uncultured Bacteroidales bacterium; assembly: GCA_946409405.1. Taxonomy (GTDB): domain Bacteria; phylum Bacteroidota; class Bacteroidia; order Bacteroidales; family UBA3824; genus UBA3824. Next base: position 18,168 of record CAMJWL010000027.1, on the reverse strand, counting down.
GTGGAGAAGAAGGGCGGATTGATTTTTGTATTCAACTTCCATCCTACGGCTTGCATCGCCGACTACAAGTTCTACGTACCTGAGTCTGGCGTTTACAAGATAATCCTCAATTCCGACGACGAGAAATTTGGCGGCTTTGGACGCTTGGACCCCAATCAGGAGTTCTTCTCCATGCCGGAGGGCGACCATCAGGTGCTCTCTATCTACAACGTCAACCGTACCGTGTTGGTACTCAAGAAGGTAAGAGATTAGCGGTCAACGTCAATCACCGTCACAAGGCGGCGATAATCAGTTATTTATGTATCAGACAATATGCAGAAGATATTAATTTTGGATTTTGGTTCGCAGACCACGCAACTCATTGCGCGGCGCATACGCGAACTCGACACTTTTTGCGAAATCGTCCCCTACAACAAGTACCCGGAGGACGACAGCGACATCATCGGTGTAATCCTCAGCGGCTCGCCTTACAGCGTCTATGACAAGGAGGCGTTCAAGGTGGATTTGTCGCAATTCCGTGGCAAACACCCGATACTTGGCATTTGCTACGGGGCGCAGTTTATTTCCTACACCAACGGCGGCAACGTGGAACCCGCTGGCAGCCGCGAATATGGCCGTCAGAATTTGCAGTTTATCAACAAGGCAAATCCTCTGTTTCAGGGTTTTGACGACAATTCGCAGGTGTGGATGAGCCACGGCGACACCATTACGGCAATCCCCAAGGATTTTGAGTGCATCGCCTCCACCGAAACAGTCAAATACGCAGCCTACGCCGCCTTGAACGAGAAGATTTGGGGCGTACAGTTTCACCCCGAAGTGTTCCATTCGTTGCAGGGTACGTTGCTCTTGAAGAATTTTGTGGTCGGCATCTGCGGTGGCAAGCAGGATTGGTCGGCGGCATCGTTTATCGACACCACGGTAGCCGAGTTGAAGGCGCAGGTGGGCAACGACAAGGTGGTGCTTGGTCTTAGCGGCGGCGTGGATTCGAGCGTTGCGGCGGTGCTTCTCAACAAGGCAATTGGCAAAAATTTGACCTGTATTTTTGTTGACAACGGACTCTTGCGCAAAAACGAGTTCCAAAACGTCTTGAACGATTACAAGTGCCTCGGTCTCAACGTGATAGGCGTGGATGCCAAGGAAAAATTCTATGCTGAACTTTCTGGCGTGGAAGAGCCGGAGCGCAAACGCAAAATCATAGGCAAGGGTTTTGTGGATGTCTTCAACGCTGAGGCTCAGAAGATTACGGATGCCAAATGGCTTGGTCAGGGCACAATATATCCCGACCGCATCGAGAGTCTCAATATCACTGGCAAGACCATCAAGAGCCATCACAACGTTGGCGGATTGCCCAAGGAGATGAAACTCCAACTCTGCGAACCTTTGAAATGGCTGTTTAAGGACGAAGTGCGCAAGGTAGGTCGCCAACTCGGTATGCCTGAGCATCTTATCAAGCGTCATCCGTTCCCTGGTCCCGGTCTTGGCGTGAGGATTTTGGGCGACATCACGCCCGAAAAAGTGCGCATCCTCCAAGATGCCGACGATATTTTTATCAACGGTCTCCGCGAATGGAAGACTATGGTAAATGGCGTTGAAACTTCGCTCTACGACCAGGTTTGGCAGGCGGGCGTAATCCTCTTGCCTGTAAAGAGCGTGGGCGTAATGGGCGACGAGCGCACCTACGAGCGGGCTGTTGCGCTGCGAGCCGTTACAAGTGCCGACGCAATGACCGCCGACTGGGCGCATCTGCCTTACGACTTTCTCGCCAAAGTTTCCAACGACATCATCAACAAGGTGAAGGGTGTCAACCGCGTGGCGTATGACATCAGCAGCAAGCCTCCGGCCACGATTGAGTGGGAGTAGAATTCATAATTCAAAATTCAAAATTCATAATGCATAATTGGCGTCCGCATTGGGGGCTGATTGTGCATTATGTTTTTTTAGGTGTGGCGCAAAAAAAATTAATCCGAATGGTGTTAAAATTACATTTTTTTTTGGAAATCATTTTTAAACACTATATTTTTGCAGCATGATTAGCACAAGTACATTATTGATAATAGGCACGGTAGTGGTTTCGCTTGCGGCGTTTGAGCGCGGCAGCATCATGCCAGAATCGTTGCAACGTCCAGAGTGGTCGTCCACGATGCGTTTCAACGCATATTTGGTGTGGCAGAAGCGGCAGATTTACAGGATGTTTACATACGGACTCATCCACGCCGACTATTGGCATCTGCTGTTTAATATGTTGACGCTCTACTTCTTCGGCGACTTTGTGGAGTCGTGCTTCCGTGCGGTGCTTGGCATGGGCGCGGGTACTATTGTATATGTTACGATGTATATAACGGCACTCGCGGTGTCAACGAGCGTGGATTTGGTAAGGCACAAGGACAACCCCGGCTATAATGCCGTAGGTGCGTCGGGCGCGGTTTCGGCGGTGATTTTTGCCGCGATATTCTTTAATCCCACGATGCGTATATCGCTGATGTTCATACCGATACCTACGCCGGGATGGCTGTTTGGCATATTGTATTTGGCATATTGTTTCTATATGGACAGGCGTGGGATGGACAATATCGGACATTCGGCGCACTTTGTGGGCGCGGTATATGGATTTATGTTTCCGCTGATGATTAGGCCGTCGCTTATAGAGGTGTTCATGAGGCAATTGACTCACTAAAAAATTTGCAGCAAATGAAACTCGCAATATTTGATCGGGATGGCGTAATCGACGATAATTCAGTGTGTTACTACGTCTATCGCAAGGAGGATTTCAAGTTTAATCCCGGCGTGGTGCATACTCTTGTGCACCTTACTCGGCAAGGCTACTGCATAGCCGTTGTGAGCAATCAGAGCGGCATTGCCAAAGGCGTATATACGCTCCAAGATGTCAATATCCTTCACGATTGGATGACGGACGAATTGGCGCGGCAAGGTGCTGTGATACAGCGGATTTATGTATGTCCGCACCATCCAAGCGTCAGCAACTGCTTGTGCCGCAAACCGCAGCCGCTGCTCCTCGAAAAAGCAATGTCCGAGATGGGCGCAAAGCCAGAGGAAACATTTTTTGTGGGCGATTCGGACACCGACATCAAGGCTGGCGCGGCGGCGGGCATCAGGACTATTAAGGTAGAGCCAAACGGCGACCTTTATCGCCAACTCCGCGAACAAGGGGTGATAGAGGATAGAGGAAAGAGGATAGAGGAAAGTTTAAAGAGTAAAGTATAAAGAGTTAAGAAAACAAAATGGCAATTTCGTCAAACACATATTTGTTGCTCAATGGCAATTATCATTCGCGGTCAAGCACGATGTTCCACATCAGCAACCGCGCATTTGCGTTTGGCGACAGTGTTGTAGAGTACGTACACACATGCGCCGACCGTCTGTGTTTTATCGACCGTCATCTTCAGCATCTTCGCGATGCGATGGCGGCGGCGGCGATGGATATTCCGCGCAAATTTTACAACAGAGAAGGCGAATTTGCCACCGAAATATCCAAACTCATTACCAAAAACCGGATTTTTTACGGTTCGTTGGTAACTATCGTGGTGTTTCGCTCTAAATTTGTACCCTTGACCACCAAACCAGATGTGATAGAGTACGTGATATATTGCGAACCCCTTGATGAACTCGGCTATCGGCTCAACGATATTGGTCTAAGGCTTGGACTTATCGACGGAATGGCTTTTTCGGCATCGTTGATGTCAAATTTTTTCACCCACGACAATTCTATCGATAGGTTGGTAATTTACAAAAAATGCCTCGCTGCCAATATCGACGATGCGTTAATCGTTAATACAGAGGGACATATCGTGGAGACGGCTGGCAATGGCAACATTTTTTTCGTCAAGGGCAACACGCTCTTTACGCCGCCGCTTGCTTCGGGTTGCAAGGACGATGTGATTAGGCGCATTATTTTGGAAGTTGTAGCCCCCGAAATGGGTCTTACGCCGGTATGCGACCGTCCGTTGCATATCAACGACCTCAAACATATCGACGAGATGTTTACGGCGTCCACGTTGTATGGCATACAATGGGTGGCGGCATACAAGACGCAACGCTTTATGCGCGCCAAGACTACCGCTATCATCAACAAAATCAGTGAGTTGTATAAGGCTCAACAATAAAAAAACAACAACGAATAAACGACAACTATGAAAATATTAGGCATCATACCATCACGCTACGCCTCCACGCGGTTCCCTGGCAAACCGTTGGCTATGATAGGCAGCAAGACAATGATTCACAGGGTCTATATCCAGGCGAGCAAGGCCTTTGAAGACGTTGTGGTCGCCACCGACGACGACCGCATTTATAATGAAGTAACCTCTTTTGGCGGCAAGGTAGTAATGACTTCGCCCGACCATCAGAGCGGCACCGACCGTTGCGCCGAAGCCGCCGTCAAATATTGCCAGCAGACCGGCAAGACATTCGACGCGGTAATCAACATCCAGGGCGACGAGCCTTTTGTGCGTCCCGACCAACTTACGAGCCTTGGCAACCTCTTTGAAGACAAGACCGTTGAAATAGCCACCCTCATCAAGGAGGCAAAGGCGAGCGACGAAATCTTCTCCGAAAACACTGCCAAAGTAATCGTAAACCTCAGAGGCGAGGCTGTATATTTTAGTCGCAGCCCGATACCATTCAAGCGCGGCGCGGACAAAGAAGAGTGGGTCAATAAACACGTGTATTACAGGCACATAGGCGTATATGCTTACAGGTATGACGTGTTGCAGAAGATTACGCTCCTGCCGCAGTCGAGCCTCGAATTGTGCGAAAAACTCGAACAAGACCGTTGGATAGAAAACGGCTACCGCATCCGCACCTGCAAGACTGATTTTGAAGGACTTGCCGTGGATACGCCCGAAGACTTGGACAAAATCCTGCGCACGATGGACGTGGACTAATCGCGTGGCATAAATTTTGTTTATTAAAAAAGACAAGGATTATTGAAACAAAATTGTGGCTTTCAACGTATAAGTAAAAACAACAAAAGAGTTTCTACCGCTCAAAAATACAACAACAAGGAAAAAACAAAAAAAAGATAACCATCATGAAAACTACACTCAAATATTTAATCGCCATTGCCATTGCAACGACGCTCGGTCAGTCTGCCGTGGCACAGCAGATTGATTTCAAGATTCACAACCAGAATCTTGACAGGCATGAAGTTGTTATTTATCCAAATCCCGTTACAAGCGGCGAAATGCTAAAGATAAAATCCACCTTCACCATCAAGGACATCGAAATCACCAACATAATCGGCAAGTGTGTGCAGCGCGAAATTAACACTCGCAAAATATACGACGACATCACCCTCAAACTTGAAAAAAACGCCCCAGGAGTGTATTATGCCAAGATAACTTTTGAGGACGACAAGTGGGTTATCAAGAAACTGCTTGTGCGTTAAGCGCGCCGTAATGTTGCAAAAAAGAAAAAAATATAAAAATAATTTGCAAAATAATTGCAAATATCAACCTATTTGCATACCTTTGCGTCGTCGGAGCGTTGCTCTGCACAAATCTCGGAGAAAAATCTATTTCTCAAAATAAAAATCAGTTTAAATACATTTTTATTTAAGCAAAAACCCAACACATATTTATATGGACTATAATAAGGAAATATTAGAAAGCAAAAACTTAGTTCCTGAATTGCGAGACATCGCTAAACAACTTGGTATTAAGCGAGTTGAAAAATTCAACAAACAGGATTTAATTTACGAAATACTTGAAGAGCAGGCCAAACAACGTGCATCGTCTGTTGTAAATTCCGAATCCGAATTGCAGCCGCAGCCAAAGAAGCGTGGTCGTCCAAAGAAAAGCGACCTTCCCGCCGATCAGCAACAGCAGCCTGCCAGACAGGGACGCAAGAAAAAACAAAACGAGCAGAATGAAAACAATGCCAACAATAACGAGGCAGATGTAGAATCTGCGTCTTTTTCTGCTCCTTCACCAGACACCGAGCCTAACAATTTCCCCGAAAACGCACCTGTTTTTTCTCCTGAAAACGCACCTGTTTTTTCATCCGAAAACACGTCTGAATCTTCATTTGAAAATGCGCCTGAATCCGCACCAGAAAATGTTTCTGCCACCGATTCGCAGGAGCAGACTTCAAGCAACGAGCAGCAGGAGACTGTCAAACCGGTAGAAAGAAAGTCAATCAAGATAACGGTCAAGAAACGTAAGGTAGAACCCGTAGTGCAGCCCCAGCAAGGCAACGGCAAGCGCAAACGCCACAAACAGCAGCAGCAACAAGATGCCGCCATGCAGCAGCAACAACAGCAGCAGCAGGGTGAGCAGTCATCGCCCGACATGCCGGCAGCCATGGAAGACAACCTTGCTCAGCCGCAGGACAACGCAGCCGCACAGCAGCAGGCTTCTCAAAACGCCCAGGAGCAAAATACAGACATTCAGGCAGACGACAAGCGTCCTGCATCCTTGTATGCCGACGACGGCGTAATCACCAACCAAGGCGTACTCGAAATAATGCCCGACGGCTACGGTTTTCTCCGCAGTGCCGATTTCAACTATTTTAACTCGCCCGACGACATCTATGTTGCTCAGGCGCAGATAAAACTCTTTGGCCTCAAAACCGGCGACACCGTAAAAGGCACCATCCGTCCGCCCAAAGAAGGCGAAAAATATTTCCCGCTCATCCGTGTGCTTGAAATCAACGGACGCACACCCGCATACATCCGCGATCGTGTGAACTTCGACTATCTCACGCCGCTCTTCCCGGACGAAAAATTCAACCTCACACACGGCAAATCGGGGCAGAAACTCTCGTGCCGCATCGTTGACATGTTTGCACCCATCGGCAAGGGTCAGCGCGGACTCATCGTGGCTCAGCCCAAGACCGGTAAGACGATTCTCCTCAAAGACATCGCCAATTCGATTATCGAAAACCATCCCGAAGTATATGTGATAGTGCTTCTTATCGACGAGCGTCCGGAGGAAGTTACCGACATGAAGCGCAGCGTCAAGGCGGAGGTAATTTCGTCAACATTCGACGAACCCGCCGAAAAGCACGTCAAGGTAGCCAACATCGTACTCGAAAAGGCTAAGCGCATGGTAGAGTGCGGACACGACGTGGTAATCCTTCTCGATTCCATCACGCGCCTTGCCCGCGCATACAACACCGTACAGCCCGCATCGGGCAAGGTGTTGACCGGCGGTGTGGACGCCAACGCATTGCACAAGCCCAAGAGGTTCTTTGGTGCGGCGCGCAACATCGAGAATGGTGGTTCGCTCACCATCATAGCCACCGCCCTTACCGACACTGGCTCGCGCATGGACGATGTTATCTTCGAGGAATTTAAGGGTACGGGCAACATGGAACTCCAGCTCGACCGCAAACTCGCCAACAAGCGCGTATTCCCCGCCATCGACATCAACGCATCGAGCACCCGTCGCGACGATCTCCTCATCAAGGATCAGACGATGCTCAATGTAATTTGGGATTTGCGCAAAAAGCAACTGTCGGAGCGCACCTCCGTGGAAGGTATGCAGTACCTCATCAGCGAAATGGAAGGCACTGTGAACAACGAACTTTTCCTTTTCCAAATGCAAAAGGAACTCGAAGTGGACACCACGACCTACTATTCCAACTTCAAGGAGACCAACGACAAACCCCGTCGTCCGCGTATCGGCGAAGACAGCGATTCGTACCGCGTCCGCCGTCAGAGCATAGACGATTACGAAGACGAATTTTAAATTTTTTGTTTTTAGATTAGGTTAATGATAATTATTTGGCCGCACACAGTTGAGAAACTATTGTGCGGCCTTTTCCTATCTTCCCCATCTATTCTTGAAACTTTCCAAATGCTGCATGAAGTCGCCGCCAAAATCGCGTTGACATTCGTCCCTCAGAGAATCTTTGCGGTTGTAATAAGTCATGTAACCCGTAAAGAAAGTGTTGTTGATATTTTTTAATCTGCCGTCCTTGATGCGCTGTGGTTTGATGCGGAGAAAATTAACGGTGTCCACATTGTTGATAACATCTTGAATCATAGCACATTTGAGGGTGTCTTTTTCATTGTCGGGAAGTTTGATGAAGTCTGCGCTCTGATACATCGAATCCAGTTTGTGTGCGCCGCGCAAGAAGTACATCGCCATCCTCTCGTTGTCGGTAATCGCCGCCGAATAATTGAACAAAATCGCCGACGTGTCGCCATATTTAGAAGCGAGATAAAGTTTTGCGCCGTTTTCGCCCACGTAGTCGGCAATATTTTCGTTGAGTTCGGAGTTGTTTTTCACAAAAACCGTGGAGTGCGTCAGTTCGTGGATGATGAGTTCGGCGAGTTCGCCCTCGGAGCGTCGCAGCATTGTTGACAATACAGGATCTGTAAACCACCCCATCGTACTCCATCCCGATGGATGCGCGATGCGTGTGTCGTAGCCCTTTTTTTCGAGCCAGGCGACTTCCTTTTTGGCGTCCTCCTCGTCAAAAAAGCCTTTGTAAGGCAACTTGCCCACCACGGGAAAATCCCACAGATATTTTTTGATTCTGTATTTTTCGCAAGCCTGCACCACGTATGCCGTAGGGCGTCCTTTGAGGTCATAGACAGCATTGTAATTTTTTGAATCGGTAAGATGCAGACTGTCGATGGCGTAGCGGCGTATTTCCTTGATTAGCAATAGTTTCTGTTTGAGCGAATCGGGATATTCTGGGTCTGCCAATAGGTCGTCGATAGGCACGGCGTTGCGCACCATTTCGAGTTGACCGAGTCCTTGCTCTATGCCGTAGCGCACAAGTTTGTAATTGAAGGCAACGAGCGCAATAAGTATCGCGAGAATGCCAAGGAGGATTTTGTTTCGTAGTTTCATGGTTTTAAGGTTTGATATATTATGCAAATATAGAATGATAAATCGAATTATTGAAAAAAAAGAGAACATATTTTGCAACAATAGATTGCTTTGGTCTGAGTTTTTCATTAATTTTGCGCCACAAAATTTAATCATTAATCTCAAAAAATGCCTACTATCAACGACAGGAAAAAAACATACGAAGAGCGTGCGGCGCGGTTTGGCGCGGAGGAAGAAAAGTACAGGAAACTTGTCCGCAACACCAACCTTGCGCGTGGCGGGACGTTCATTTTAGGTGCGGTTTTGGCGATTGTTGCCGTCAATTTTTCGATGGCGGCGATGTGGATTATAATTGTGGTGGCTACTGTGGCGTTCTTGTATTTTGTCAAGAAAAACGCTGAATATGAGCAACTTCGCAATTACAACCGTACAATGAAGGATATCAACGCCAACGAACTCCAATCGCTCCTCGGCAACAATGCGGCCTTCGACGGCGGCATGGATTTCGTGGACGGCTCTCATAGTTTTTCATACGATTTGGATATTTTTGGGCGCAACTCCATCTTCCAGATGATCAACCGCACCTGCACCATCGGCGGCAGAAAAATCCTCGCCAATAAGTTTGTTAACCCAGTTGTTAACATCAATGAAATCAGACAGATACAACAAGATTCGCAGATGTTTGCCGACCAATTGGAACTCCGCCAACAATTTCGCGCTTTTGGAGAGTTGTATGTTGCCGACATGGAGCGTATTCCCGATTTTGGCGGCGTAAAATATTGTTTTACAGATACTAAGGCGTGGCGGATTGTAAGCCTTGCTCTTATAATAGCCACTTGCGTCGCCATCGTGCTTGCCTGTGCAGACCTCTGTTCGCCGTATATAGGGCTGATGCTGTACCTCGTGCAGATAATGGTAGTGGGTGCCAACGCTAAGAAAACCAACGAATTGTATAAACTCATCGGCAATGGCAGCAAGGCTTTTGGCAAGTACGAAAAATTGTACGAAACCATCGAAAAATTCCCGCGCCAGCCGTCCAAATACTCTCATTTTGCCGCAGGCTATGTGAGCGGCGCGTTGAAGGAGTTGTCTAAGATAGCGGCTCTGTACGAGCAACGCGCCAATATGATGGTGATGATTTTTGGGCAGGGTATCTTGTGCTACGACATCAATATCAACATCCGTTTTGAAAATTGGCTGCGTCGCTATGCCGCCGAAATCCCGCAGTGGTTTGCCATGGCGCATGATTACGATTATCTGATGAGCCTTGCCAATTTGCGTTACAACCATCCAGAATGGTCTGACCCTCAGCCGGTTGAAGGCAGTTTTATATTAAACGCCAAATCCGCTGGCCATCCATTGCTCGACCCTGCAAAGATGGTGTGCAACGACATCAATTTTAGCAACTGTCCGTTCCTTACCATCCTTACGGGTGCAAACATGGCGGGCAAAAGCACTTACTTGCGCACCATTGGCGTTAATCTCGTCCTCGCCCAAATCGGTGCGGTGGTCTGCGCGGCGGAGTTCAGGTTTTCGCCCGTGGAAATATTGACGAGCATCCGCACATCCGATTCGGTGCAAGACAACGAGTCGTATTTTTTTGCGGAGTTGAAACGCCTCCAACGCATTGTCAACCGCCTCGAACAAGGCGCGACGCTTTTTATAATCGTGGACGAAATGTTGCGCGGCACCAATTCCAAGGACAAGCACGACGGCAGCCAGAAGTTCATCGAAAAACTCCTGCATTACAATTGCTACGGCATCTTTGCCACCCACGACATCGACATCGGCAATCTCCGCGACGCATATCCGCATAACGTCAACGCCAAGTGCTTTGAAATCAGTTTTGAGGGCGACAATCTCGTGTTTGATTACAAGTTGAAAGACGGCATTTCGCAAAACCTCAATGCGTCGTACCTGATGCGTAAGATGGGGATTATAGAGTAAAAAAATGATTTCGTAGTGGATTTTTTTGGCAATTAAATAAAAGTTTTTTTATATTTGCGTTTCGGAATAAAACAACAATCACACAGAACCAAATGAACAATAAAAGTCTAATATCCATTACCGATTTTTCTACCAAGGAGATATTGAGGGTGCTCGAAATCGCCGAGGGTTTTGAGAAAAATCCAGAACCGCATCTGCTTGATGGCAAGGTAGTTGCGACATTGTTTTTTGAACCATCTACGAGGACGCGCCTCAGTTTTGAGAGTGCTGTAAACAGGATGGGCGGCAGGATAATCGGTTTTTCCGACCCAAACATTTCGAGCGTCTCCAAGGGCGAGACCTTGAAGGATACCATCAGGATTGTATCAAATTATTGCGACCTTATTGTGATGAGGCATCCGCTTGAAGGCAGTTCGCGGTATGCGAGCGAGGTGGCTACGGTGCCGGTGGTCAACGCTGGCGATGGTGCCAACCAGCATCCCACGCAGACGCTACTCGACATGTACTCCATCAAGAAGACGCAGGGTCGTCTCGACAACATCAATATCTTCATGGTTGGCGACTTGAAGTACGGACGCACGGTACATTCGTTGCTTCAGGCGATGTCGCCCTTCAACCCGACCTTCCATTTTGTGTCGCACCCCAAACTCCGCCTTCCAGACGAGTACAAGGCTTTCCTCGACAGCAAGGGTGTCAAGTATTACGAACACGAGCAATTTAGCGATCTCATCCCGGAGGCAGACATCATCTACATGACGAGGGTGCAGCGCGAGAGGTTTAGCGACCTTGTGGAGTACGAGAAAACCAAGGATGTGTATGTGCTGCGCAATTCGATGCTCGACAATGCCAAGCCGACCATGAAAATCCTCCACCCCTTGCCCCGCATCAACGAAATCAACCAGGACGTTGATCCAAACCCGAAGGCGTACTACTTTGAGCAGGCAAGGAACGGCGTGTTTGCGCGTCAGGCGGTGATTTCATACGTACTCGGCTTGAAACACTGATTTTGGGGTAAGTAAGGTAACAAAAACTGATTTATGTTTACGAAAATGGAAAAGAAAGAACTGAAAGTAAGCGCGATAAAGAACGGCACGGTAATAGACCACATCCCAGCCAAAGACCTCTTCAAGGTAGTGAAGATACTTGGACTCGACCGCATCGACACGCCCGTAACAATTGGCAACAACTTGGATTCCGAGAAGTTTGGCAAGAAGGCCATCATCAAGGTTTCCGACAAGTTTTTTGAGGACAAGGAAATCAACAAGATTGCCCTCATCGCCCCCACTGCCAACCTCAACATCATCCGCGACTATGAGGTAAAGGAAAAACGCCCCGTGGAACTCCCGCAGAGCGTCAAGGGCATCTGCAAGTGCATCAACCCGAAGTGCATCACCAACTCTGAGCCGATGGCCACCAAGTTTGACGTAATCCCAGGCAAAACCGTGTCGCTCAAATGTTTCTACTGCGGCAAGGTAACTGACCATGACCACATTGAGATTATCTGAAGAATGAAGGCTGTCCTGCGAAGTATGTGGGGCAGCCTTTTGTTTTTTAACAAAAAATAAAACCATATTCAGTATTTTTTTACAATTATTCTATTATCTTTGTGGCGTGATTGATTATGACTTGGAAGTAAATGTCAACAAATCTAAATAAATTATTGACTCTTATATTATTGGTATTGTCGCCGTTGTATGCGTTTGCGCAGTTAGATGCAGACGACGGCGCGTATGTTGACGACCCCAACCAAATCGAAATAGACAGCCTTCTCAATGTTGCTAATTCTGGCGTACACGATTCCATAAAGGCAAAATGTTATTGCAGGATTGGCTATATCGCCGACAAAGCCGACACTGTATTAAAATATTCGCGTCTGTCGCTCGACCTCTGCGACAAATCTGCCTACGCGCTTATTGGTCAGAATTATAGCAACGAAGGATGGGCGTTGTACATGAAGGAAGAAAGCGGCAATGCCATCGCCGCCTATCAGGAGTCGCTGCGCAATTTCAAAATGGTGGATGACAAGTTTCACGTTGCAATAGTGTATGTGGCTCTTGCAAAATGTTACCATGAACTCAACATCAGAGACAGCATTTTCCCTTATTTTAACAATGCTCTGGAAATCTTCACCGAATCTCGGGACACTGCATATATTACATACGTATATCGGGCGATAGGGGCTGTAAATGCCGACTTGGGTTTCAAGTACAATGCGGCTATATATTATCACAAAGCCGTCTTGCTGGATTCCGCGTCCAACAACCTGCTTGACATGGCAGGGGATTTGGTAAGCCTTGCCAATGTGGAGCAAGACTATATGCAGTCGTTGCGGTGCGCCAAGAGTGCGGTGCGCCTGTTTGATTCCATACCGTCAGACGACGCATATTTTATCTTGTCTAAGTACGACGCTTACCGGCAACTTGCGCAGACGTATATTACTATTGCCGAGGAGTCGTCGCAAAAAGTCTATGCCGATAGTTGCTACATGTACGTCAAGAAAGTGGGCAACACGCTTCTCGCTTTGAGCGGGTACAGCAACCATCTGCTTGTGCGCATGACATACGCCAGATACCTCTCGTTTGTAGGCAAAGACAAGGAGGCGGTGGATGTTCTGCTCGACTGCGAGCAGTATCTGTCTCATTCGATACGCAACGATCTGGTGGCAAAATACCATGAGGTCTTGTCGGATGCCTACGAAAAAAGTGGCGACTACAAGAAGTCTAAGGAGCATTACAAAAAGATGTACGAGTACCGCACCAAATACGCCAACGACAGCACGCTCAACATTATTGCCAATTTTAAGACGGAGCAGGTATTACGTGTGCAGGAGGCGGAGAAGAAACAACTCTATGCCGACAAGCGTCGCATGAGGACTCTCGTGATTTCGCTTATAGGCGGATTGGTGCTGGTGTCGCTGCTCATATTCTACATTGTAAGGGCGTTGGACATCAAGCACAAGGCCAATGTGCAACTCTCCGAAAAAAACAACCTCCTCAACTCCCAGAAGGCGGAAATTGCAAGCCAGCGCGACAAAATTTCCATGCAGAAGGACATCATCACCGAGCAATGGCACGAGGTGGAGACGGTAAACAACAAACTAATATCCTCTATCCACTATGCGCAGCGCATCCAGAAAGCGGTGATACCTTTGGAGTCGGATGTCAAGGAGATTTTTCCCGAAAGTTTTATTTTCTACCGTCCCCGCGACATCGTGAGCGGCGATTTTTACTATTGTGGGCGTTTTGGCAGGTATTCGGTGATGATTGTTGCCGATTGTACCGGTCATGGTATTCCTGGTGCGTTTCTTTCGATGCTTGGCATATCGGCGTTAAAAGAGTATCTCGCCTCCGAAGCCGATGCCCAGATGCCCGGCGTGGTGCTCGACAAGATGCGAGATTTTATCAAGACGACCCTTGTCTCGTCTCGTGCCGGCAAGAGCGTGGACGACGGCATGGACATGACTATTTGCAGTTACGACTTCAATAAGATGGAACTCCGCTATGCCATAGCCAACCAGACCGCCATTATCATCCGCAACGGCGAGGCTATCAAACTGAAAGGCGACCAGATGCCTGTGGGCAAGTTTATCAGGGAGAAGGAGCATTTTCAGACGTTTACCACCCAAATCCAAAAGGGCGACATGATATATGCTTTTTCGGACGGCATACAGGATCAGGTGGGCAAGGAGCAGCGCAAATTTTTGCAGAGAAACATGATACAGATGTTGATGAATGTGGTTGATAAGCCCATGGAAGAGCAAAATCACTTCATCGAACAGAGCATCCTTGCTTGGCGTGGCGAAACCCCGCAGGTGGACGACATGACGCTGGTGGGAATCAGGGTGTAATTTATTCTTTGCTAACCTCAACCACCACCATTTCCGGCCTTGCGCTCGTCCTTATTGGCGGCCCCCAAGTACCGTAGCCAGAGGTCGTGTAGAAGTCGGTGTTAACTTTGCGGAGTTGACCGTAATCATTTTCGTACATACGTCTCGACAGCACAAACAGCGGCCACAACTGCGCTCCGGCGTGGGTATGTCCCGAAAGTTCGATGTCAATTGCGCCCGAATTGGCGGCCTCATCGAGATTTTTGGGCTGATGGTCGAGGAGGATGGTGTAATCGTTGCGGTCGATATTGGCAATGACATCTGCGAGCGGCTTGCGACCGCTGCGTTTGCCACCCGGAAGCCCCGCCGAAAAATCTTCGCGCCCAACAATCGTTACGCCAAAGGGCAGCCGCGCTGTGGAATCGCGCAAAACAGTAACGCCGTGTTTTTTGAGAAATTCGTCGGCAACATTTGCATTGCCTATCCATTCGTGATTGCCATTAACAGCAAAAATCCCGTAACCAGTCTTGATTTCGCGGAGTATTGCGCCAACATTTGAGTTGACGACAGGTTCAGGGTCGCCATCAAAAAAATCACCAGCAATCACCACAAAATCAGGATTTTCGGCATTGATGCGGTCTTTCAAAACCTCCATAAAATGATCGCAATTAATCATACCAAGATGCACATCCGAAATCAAAACATACTTGAAATCGCGTGAAATTTCCTTGTCGGTCTTGTATGTGAGATGTGTCGTGGTCGGGAATTTGGCGTTGAAATATCCGCAAATCAATATCAACGCCGTAATGATGCAGCCCACGAGCGACCAAAAATGCCCGCCCGAATCGCCGTAACGGTATCGGAAAGTCAGGATTTCCGCCTTGAATGTCAATGCGTTGACGCCGCGCAGGATGTCGATTAGCACAAAAGTCAAAACAAAATACAATATCGCCGCCAGCATCCACGCGCCCACGTGCAGGAATGGCGTACTGAGCGCGTAATGTCCGCCACGTTGCAGCATCATACCCACCAAATACGAAAAAAACACTATCACATAGACGCATTTTGCCAACACCGACCACCAAGTGCCGGGCGCGGGCAGCAACGGCCTCACCCTAAAATAGATATAGACCGACGACCCAATTATCAGCGTCATAAACATTATCAAAATCGGAAACATTGATTTCATTTTTGTTTAATAAAAAACTTTTTTAAAGCGCGCCAAAGTTAGAATTAATTTGTAACTTTGCAAAAATTAATTATATTAAAAATTATGAAACCAACACTTGTAGTATTAGCAGCCGGAATGGGAAGCCGTTACGGCGGACTCAAACAGATTGACACGCTCGGCCCGTCGGGTCAGGCGATTTTGCAGTATTCGTGTTTTGACGCGGCACGCGCCGGATTTGGCAAAGTGGTGTTCGTAATCAGGCGCGACATCGAGAAGGATTTCAAGGAGGTAATTATCTCCAAGGTGAGCCGCTCGATTGAGTGCGAGTATTGTTTCCAGGACAAGACCGACTTGCCGGAGGGCTTCGCCTTGCCCGCCGACCGCGAAAAACCGTGGGGCACGGCACACGCAGTATTTGCCGCAAGAAACAACGTCCACGAGCCGTTTGCGGTAATCAACGCCGACGATTTTTACGGCAAGGAGGCTTACCAGACCCTCGCCGACTATTTCAAGACACTGCCCGAAGGCTCTCAGCATCAATACTGTATGGTGGGCTATCCCGTTGCCAACACGCTTTCTGAATACGGCACAGTGTCGCGTGGCGTCTGCAACCGCGATGCCGACGGCAACCTGACCACCGTAGTAGAGCGCACCAAGATAATCCGCGAAAACGGCAAAATCGTCTTCATCGAGGACGACCAAAAGACCGAAATCGCCGACAACACACCCGTCTCGATGAACTTCTGGGGATTCACGCCCGACTTCTTCGGATATTTGGGCAAGTATTTCGCCGACTTCCTCCGCGACAACATCTCCAAACCCAAAGCAGAGTTCCTGATTCCGTGGGTTGTTGACCAACTCATCAAGAGCGGCACGGCAAAGACCAAAGTCCTCACCAGCAATGCAAAATGGTTTGGCGTTACCTACAAGGAAGACCGCCCGACGGTTGTCAAGAAATTCCAAGAACTCACCGACGCCGGCGAATATCCCGCTGATTTTTAACGTGAATTGGAGTGCGGGCGGCTCGCCCGCTGTTTTTTTAAACGTCAATTACCGTCAATTTTTTCGTCAATTACCGTCAATTTTTTCTGAAAAAAAGAAATTGACGGTAATTTTTGTTTCAAAACCCATAACCCACCGTCACCACATTGCTGCCTTCGCCCATTGCGCCGCTGAAAAAGAAGGCGTAATCTATCCTGAAACCATAAAGCCTCAGCCCTGCGCCTATCGACGGACGGGCTGAGGTTTTGTGAGAAATGGTCATGTTGCTGTCATTCTGGAAGTCAGAAATGCCGCCGCGCACAAACACCAAATCCTTGTAAGAGAGTTCTACGCCGATTGAAGGGTCTATGGACGCAAAATCGGAGTGGATGATGTATTGCGTGTTGTAACCGAAATATGTCCTCAACGCCGCCATTGCCGCCGCGCCAAAATCGCCGCGCTGCATCCTGTACGCCGCCGAGAGCACCAACGACGGCGACCGCTGTTCCAACCGGCTCTCCGGCACGGTGTTGCCCGTTGCAAGGTACGCAGAATCAAATTTGGAATCGTTGACGCTCCAAAAATCGAACGTCGTGGTGGCGTCCCTTAATACCGCCGCACACGACAATCGCCGCCAAGTGTAACGCGCCGCCAAGTCGATTCCAAAACCGTATGCGTTGGCAAAATCGCCCTCGTGTCGGTAGATGATTTTCACGTTGCCGCCGACGGTGAGGGCTGGGATGCGTTTTAGTTGCCGTCCAAAAGAAAAATACAGCGCGTAATCCGCCACCGAAAAGTATGTGATGTTGTCGTAGTTGATGCTGCCGTCGGTGTCGAAGAGGTGGAGCGTGTTTTGGATGTCGTCAACTCCCACGCGCACCAATGTCGCGCCAAAAGTGGTGAGAGAATCGGTCATGCACGCCGCAGCAGCCATATTTTTAGTTGCCATGCCGCCCATATATCGGTTGTGCATCAGGGCAAAATCCCATTTGCCGCCGTCCATAGAGAGTGCCGCCGGATTGAGATACCCCGCTTCTGCGCCCGATATGCACGCGCCACTGGCGTTGCCCGTTGCCTGAGCCGCCGCAAATCCGCCGATGTCGAGGAAGTCGTTGGCATTACCAACCACCTGAGCCACAGATATTTGAGCGGTGGTGAGCAGGACTGTTACCATCCATAATAAAAAATTTTTCATAAAAAATGACAAATAAACTTTTACAAAATTAAAAAAACTACGAACTTTGCGGCGGCAAATATACAAATTATTGCGACGCGGAAATTAAGTTGAAAAAAGATTCCGCAAAAAATGTCAAATGGTCTTATATTTGTTGATGTCAAGACAAAACAAGTATATATTACAAAAAATGTCGGGATTCAAAAGAAAACTAAGATTCGTACCAAGCCTGTTGACTTGTTCGAGTGCATTCTGCGGAATGTTGTCAACC
>CAMJWL010000026.1 GCA_946409405.1 uncultured Bacteroidales bacterium | reverse complement strand
GCTTGAAATTTGCGCCGAGGAGATTGAAGAATTTTGCAGCCGCGCTCGCCGACTTCGTGCTTTCGTTGATGTAAGTTGGGATTATAACAACGCCACCCTTCTTGCAGACGCGCATCAATTCGCTCATCGCAGCGGCGGGATTGTCGAGAAGATGGATTACATTGGCAGCCACTACCTTGTCAAAACTTTCATCATCATAATTGAGACTTGTAATGTCTGCCAATTCAAAAAGAACATTGGGCAAATCCTTGCACTTTTTACGAGCCTGACGGAGCATCTTGTCGGCGAAATCGGTGGCGGTGAGGCGTTTGCAACGCCTTGCAATCGGCAGACTAAACATCCCCGTACCACACGCACATTCAAGCACATTGTCGTCCTCAGTCATCAGATTGGCGACGTACTGCGCGATGTCCCTGTTGACCTTGCCATTGAAAGTATTCTCTACAAAATCATAGATTCCCGAAATTGTATTCCAAAACATAACGATTGTGTTTTAATTGGTTATTCTTTTCGGGAGCAAAGATATGGGTAATGATGTGCAACTTGGTTGCAAAAGAAGATATTATTTTCACACCCTGAACGCCAGCAGCGAAATGTCGTCGGTCTGCGGAATGTCGCCGCGCCACGTTTTGATGTAATTCTCAATCTTTTCCTTTTGGGCGGGGAAGTCGAGGGCGGAGATTTCGAGGAGATAATCTTTGAATTTTGTGGCGGTGATTTTGCGCATCTGAGGTCCGCCCACCTGGTCGGTGCAGCCGTCGGAATATATATACACGATGTCGCCAGCCTGCAAATCGAGCTTGTGGCGGGTGAAATCATTGGTCTTTACGTAGCGTCCGATAGGCA
This sequence comes from uncultured Bacteroidales bacterium, assembly GCA_946409405.1. GTDB lineage: Bacteria > Bacteroidota > Bacteroidia > Bacteroidales > UBA3824 > UBA3824. Next base: position 24,011 of record CAMJWL010000026.1, on the reverse strand, counting down.
TGTGGTCACCTTTCACCAACCGTATCGCGCCATCGTGAACAATCACCGCCGGACGTCCAGCACCAGCAAAGTACGCCTCGGATGTTTCCTTGTTGTAAATCACAACGCCTACATCCATGCCGTCGCTCACCTGCCGCCCTTCTTCGTCGGTACCGAAAGCATCTATCACCTTGGTACGCATACGGTTGAGCAATGTATCGGGCATGAAGTCAAAATCGTGAGAATCTATAATCTGATATATGAACGAAATGCCCATACTTGCCAGAATTGCGCCCGGCACACCGTGTCCAGTGCAGTCGCCATCGATTGCGATGTGGTATGCGCCAACGGTCTGACAAACATAAAAATCGCCGCCTACGATGTTTTTGGGACGATAAATGGCAAAACTCTCCGAAAACCATCCCGCCTTAGGCGCGTGTGCATGAAGCATCGACTGTTGGAGGCGACGTGCGTATGTGATGGAATCGGTCAAATGCTGATTGGTCTTTGTGAGCGAATCGTTGAGATCCTTCATGCACTCGTTTTGCATCTCAATCTCTTCCTTCTGCACCTTCAAAGCATCGTTTTGGGCGGTAATCTCCTCCTTTTGCTCAAAGAAGTCGTACATCATCCTCGAAATCTGCCCAAACTCGTTGGACATCTTGGTGAGCGACGCCACGGGGGCTATATGATCTTGCTCAAAAGCCTTGTTGATTTTGCGCAGGGGGCGCGTGATTTTTCTATTGACATACAGCAACACCAACGCCAATATCAGCAGCATCTCCACACAGATGAAGTTGAACACCTTGCCAAACTGACTAATCTGCCCTGCCGCCGGGTCGGGATACGAGAAACACAGGTACGCCGACACCTCGCCACGGTAATTGCGCATGGTGCTTTCCACGCAATCCATCTGTGGGAGGGTCTTGATGTAGGCATCCTTCTCGCCCTCAGATAGAAACATCGCCGCATCTATGTCGCCAAGTGCCTTGCAATGCACCTTAACATCCAATTCCAACACCTCCCTTACGAGCAGAATATATCCTACGGGCGTTTCTCTGCGGGTGTATTCGTCGGCGGTAGGCACTATGCCCGCACCAATATAATTGAAAAGCCGTCCGCCAATATTGACTGTGAATGTGGTGTGGTTTGGTTTGCTGAAAAAATCAATCAAATCCTTGCCCTCAAAAGGATACATATCGGAAGGAAAATCAAGGATGCATTTGTCGTAGATTTTGTGGCCATCTATGTCGAACACCGCCACACAACCCGCCTCGTAAGTTTCGGGCATGTAGCCCACACAATCGTCTATTGCGGTGGTGTCGGTCTTCTTGACGGCGTTGTAGAGGTCGTCCCACGCCGAATTGTCCTTGATGGGCTGCAAATATTTTTCGGTACTTATGCTCAACAGCCTTTTCACAAGAACACCACGCTCTTGCTTGGCTGCGTCAGACTGTTTTCGCAACACAGCCACCTGATAATAATAGTATCCGCCAAGGCACAAGAGCATCACGACGATTCCCACAATCGCCGCACACAATACTCCTATCTGTACCGATTTTAGTTTCATAGCAATTAAATGACCCACAAATTAAAAACCAAATCGCCACAAATTTAGCAAAAAAATAAAAAGAACCGCAAACAATTTGCGATTCTTTTTCATTTTTTTTCTACTACTGTATTATCTTGAACTCCGTCCTACGATTCTTCGCCATGTTTTCCTTGCTGTCGTTTGGCACACAGGGTTTAGACGAGCCGTAGCCCTTGGCGGTAAGGCGGGAGTTGTCGATACCTTTGGCTACCAAGTATTTAACTATCGCCATCGCACGGTTTTGGCTGAGTTCCAAGTTGTGCGGCTCCTTGCCGGCGTTGTCGGTGTGGCCGCCAAGTTCGATGCGGAGGGTGGGGTTATTTTTGAGGAAGTCAACGAGTTTGTTGAGTTCGTAGAAAGATTCGGGCTTGAGGTCGTATTTGTCGGTGTCGAAGAATACGTTTTGGAGGGTAACGGTGTTGCCGACCGTGGGCTTGTCGAGACCTATCTCGATGTACTTTTTCGTTACCGAATCGGGAATGTTTTTGAGACTAAAATTCATCGAGTTCATCAGGTAGCCGTCGGCGCGGACGTTGAGGGCGTAGTCGTTGCCTTCGGGGAGATAAAGCATGATGTTGATTGCCTCTGGCGTGGTGGTGGCTTTTTGCACGGTCTCGCCATCAGCAAGGTTCACTAACTCGAAGTCGGATTTCAAGGGGGCGTTGGTCTGGTTGTCTTTTACAACGCCATACACGAGCAACGTGCGATGAGGTTGCACGGGTTTTGGCAGGTTGATTTCGTAAAGGTCGAGTTTGGTGTTTTCGTGGCGGTCGGAGGAGATGATGGCAGTGTTGCCAAACACCGACACAGCAAGCCTCGTCTCATTGTCCTTGGTGTTGATTGGGTAGCCGAGGTTGATAGGTTTGCCCCACGTGCCGTCTTCTTGGAGGTGCGACACAAAGAGGTCGTGTCCGCCCATGCCGGGATGCCCGTTGGAGGAGAAATAGAGGGTCTTGTTGTCGGCGTGGATGAAAGGACTCATCTCGTCGTCGGGGGTGTTGACGTTTTCGCCGCAGTTTTTGGGCTCGCTCCATCGTCCGTCGCCCGTCAACTCGCTGTACCATATATCTTTGCCACCATATCCGCCTTTGCGGTTGCTTACAAAAAACAACGTCTTGTTGTCGGCGGAAAACGACGGCTGCGACTCCCATGCGCCCGTGTTGACTGGTGCGGGCAATGCACGTGCGTAGGTAAAATCGCCGTCCTTATAATAGGAATAATAAATGTCGCAACACCTAATCAAGCCGTCGGGGCAGGTACAACCCGTAAATAACAAAATCTTGCCATCGGCGGAGAGGAAGGGCGCGCCTTCGTTGTTTCGGGTGTTGATGGTTGCGCCGATAGACCGCGCCTGTTGCCAGGGACCTTCGTCCACGCGGCGGCTTATGAAGATGTCTTCCTGAGTGTTTGGCAGGTGCGGGTTTTGGGCGGTCTGGGGTAGTTCGATGGTATATACAAGTGTGTTGCCGTCGGCGGAGAGCGAGGGAAAATAGTCGTTGTACTCGGTATTTACCTTGCCGCCGAGGTTACGCGGGTTGTAGTCAACGGGGTGTGCCATGGCGTTGATGCGAAATTCGGCGAGGGCGGTGTTTTTCTCGGCGCGTTTACGTTGTTTTTCATCCACAGCGCGGTCGAGGGTTTTGAGTTTGCTGTAATACACGAGCGCGCTCTCGTTGTCGTACTTTTCAAAATATGCGTCGCCGATGCCGAGGAGTGTTGTAGGGTCGTCTGGCACGATTGCAAGCACCTTGTTGAGCGCGGCGATTTCCTCGTCGTAACGTTTGAGCGTGGCGGCGATGTCGGCAAGCAGCCAATATGCCTCCACAAAATTTGGGTCGAGTTTGATGGCCTTGTCCGCAAGTTCCGTCGCAGCGTCAAACTGCTGTGCGCGGTATTTGCTGATGCCCTGCTCAAATTGCAGGATGGCCTTCTTGTTGGAAGTGTGGTACTGGGCGTTGACCGTCGTGGCTGCCGTCAGTATCAGGAGGAGTAATATCAGAATCCTTTTCATAGTATGTTTTATTTAATAGTTTTCCTGTCGTAATCTGTCTGCAAAAATAGCAATATTTTCTCAAACCATAGATAAGATTCATTTTTTTAATTTTCGCATCTTTTGAAGATACTAAGTTCTGCACATTTTTTTTGCAACAAGAAAATTTATTGTTAGATTTGCGGCACAAAACCAATTAAATTGAAACTGTTATGACTACATTGGCATTAAACAACTTATGGTCGTATATTCAGGGCTTGTCGCTCTCGACGAAAGACCGCAAATGGCTCGCGAACAAACTTATCGAACCCGTTGCCGACGACCCCAAGACCGCCAAACAGAAGGCTTACGTCAAGGAAACTCTTTACCGCGCCCTCGACGAAGTGGAGCGTGCAAAGAGGGGAGAAGTCAAAATGACAACTCTTGACGAGTTTATTAATGAACTTGAAATGGAGGAGGCTGTATGATTTTTTTTCTTTTTTTTTGCAATTGTGTAAAAAAAATATCTTAAATTTCGGTCTTGAAAACACTCTGACAAGACAATAAATTAATCACTAAATAAAAAACATACAAAATGATAAATAAATCTTACAAAACCCCAATAAAGAGGGGTATAAGCAACGTAGTTTTTATGTTGTTTTTCACATTCCTACTCCTTGTCCTGCCAATGGCGAACGCATTGGCAGCAGACAAAATTCTCTCACCTTCGCCTGACGAATCCTCCGTGTCGGGCGACCCCGAAGCCTATGCCGTATTCTCCAACGGCACGCTCACATTCTATTACGACAGCAACAAACCGGCGGGTGCGTATGGAATGAAGCAGCAATGGAATGACGAATGGTCTGCTGTCGCAAGCAAAATCACAAAGGTCGTCTTCGACAAGACCTTTGCTGATTACAGACCGACAAGTTGTGCGAATTGGTTCTACTCCTGCAATAATCTGACAGAAATTGTAGATATGGAGAAGTATCTCAATACCGAAAATGTAACGAATATGGGCAGTATGTTCGACGGGTGCTGCAGCCTAACAAGTTTGGACATGAGCAACTTCAACACTTCCAATGTTACATCATTAAGTATTATGTTCGGCGATTGTAGCAGCCTAACAAGTTTGGACCTGAGCAACTTCAACACTTCCAATGTTACATCATTAGGTAGTATGTTTAGCAATTGCAGTAATCTTACATCTCTTGATTTGAGTAGTTTCAACACTGAGAATGTCACCCAAATGGGGGGGGTGTTCTGGGAGTGCAGTAATTTGGTATGGCTTGATTTGAGCAACTTCACAACTCAAAAAGTTACTAATATGCAATCTATGTTTGCAGGTTGTGAGAAACTAACAACAATTTTCGTTGAAGAAAGTTGGAATACCGAAAATGTAGAAGATGGAGCAGGTAATGATATAGTATTTGGGTCGTTGTATGCCATTTGCGGTGGACAAGGAACCAAATTTGACTATGAAAATGTGAATAATGTTGCGTATGCTCGGATTGATGGAGATGGTGGTCTTCCCGGCTATTTTACTCGTACCCCCGGTCCCGAGCCATACGCCGTATTCTCCGACGGCACTCTCACATTCTACTATGATAAAAACAAGACCAAGATTGAAGGTGCATATAATTTGAATACGGGTTGGTATTCGCCAAATTGGCTCGAAAAAGCGGAGGATATTACAAAGGTTGTATTTGACAAATCTTTTGCAAAATACAGACCGACAACTTGTTCTGACTGGTTTAATGGATGCCGCAACCTTACTCAAATTGAAGGACTATACAATTTCTATACTGACGCAGTTACAAACATGACACGCATGTTCTATGATTGCGTTCAACTTACAACTCTCGATCTGGGACACTTCAACACGGAACTTGTAGAGTCAATGTGTGATATGTTCTACAATTGCTCTAATCTTCGGACTATTTATGTTTATGAAGACTGGGCAACGGAATCTGTTACCAATGGAGATCAGATGTTTGGAGGTTGTGTCAACCTGTATGGTGGCAAAGGTACAAATATCGAACACGGTTCACCTGACAGTGATTACGCCCATATTGACGAAGGCAATGAAGCACCTGGTTACTTCACTCAATCAGGTCTGTATCCAAATTCTTTAGACCTTTCCAATGTGTCAAAAGAAATCAACATAGGCGAGGATTTGACCGGAACTTTTGTGGTTTTGTTTGAAGACGGGAGTGTTTCTGATGCTTTTCCGATAAGTATCGCCGAGACTACATTGGACAATACCAAAGCAGGAGTTCAAGAAGTTACAGTTTCTTTCAGAGGAGGGGACGCAACAATAAAAGTGTCAGTAATTAGTATTGAGCCATACGCCGTATTTGACGAAAAGTCCTCGACACTAACATTCTATTATGGCAACAACAAGCCGACAAGCGCGTATGGAATGAGGACTGCCAAAAACGACGGATGGTATGCAATTGCATCAAAAATTACAACGGTTGTTTTCGATAAGTCATTTGCCGATTATAGACCTACCAGTAGTAGTTCCTGGTTTCAAGACTGTCGTTTGCTGACCAGAATTGTAGATATGGAAAAATATCTCAATACAGAAGATGTAACCGATATGGAGTTTATGTTTTACAATTGCCGCAGTCTTACAAGTCTTGATTTGAGTAGTTTCAATACGGCTAAAGTTACAAAAATTGAATATATGTTCGGCGATTGCTGTGGACTAAAAACCATTTATGTAGGCGACAACTGGAATACGGAGTCTGTGGACAACCAATGCGATATATTTGACGGCTGTTTGAAACTTGTCGGTGGACAGGGCACTTATTGTGCGGAAGACAACCTAATTTTTGCACGCATTGATGGTGGAAAAGAGAATCCAGGTTATTTTACGAAAGTTGGCGACGAACCTTTTGTGTCGCCCGTACTTTATGGCCTTTATGACAAGGCGACAGCAACTGTAACATTGGGTTGTGGAAACACATTGCCTGATGGCGCGAGCGAACTGATACCTAATTGTGCATACTTTGGTGTGTCGTTTATGTCGAATGTTGCCTATACCGGGGACATCAAGAAAATTGTCATAGATCCTTCGTTTGCTGATTTCAAACCAACATGCACGGGAAGTTGGTTCTATGAATGTAAAAACCTTATAGAAATAGAAGGATTGACCAACCTAAATACAGAAAATGTTACAGGCATGGATGACATGTTTCATGATTGCAGTAGTCTTACGAGCCTTGATTTGAGCAGTTTTGATACAAAGAATGTTGTCGGCGTAGAAGATATGTTTTCGGGGTGTACAAAACTAAAAACAATCTATGTCGGTGATAAATGGACTATATCTTCAGCAAGAAATTTTGCAATGTTTGAAGATTGCATTTCTCTTATTGGTGGCAAAGGTACAAAATACAATGAAAAATATATTGAAAACTCTTACGCCCGCATCGACGGCGGTGTAGATGCTCCTGGCTACTTCACGAAAATTGGCGACGAGCCTTATGAACCCAAAGAAGCCTACGCCGTATTCTCCGACGGCACGCTCACATTCTATTACGACAGCAACAAACCAGCGGGTGCGTATGAAATGAGGACAGGGTACGGCTACAATGGATGGTATGCAATAAAAGACCAAGTCTCAAAAGTCGTCTTCGATAAGTCGTTTGCCGATTATCGTCCGACAAGCTGCGCTTACTGGTTCTCTGAATGCAAGAATCTTACTGAGATTATAGACATGGAGAAGTATCTCTATACCGAAAATGTAACAAGTCTGCAGGGAATGTTCGATTATAGTGGACGTATCACTGTCCTTAATTTGAGCAGTTTCGATACAAAGAACGTTACTGAGATGGAGTATATGTTCTATAATTGCAGCAGTCTTAAAACAGTATATGTTAGCGACAAATGGACTACGGAATCGGTCACAAATGGCGCAGGAAAGATGTTGGTAGGCTGCAGTTCACTATACGGTGGCAAAGGCACTCATTGTGAAGTGTCGGATATTATCTATGCCCGTATCGACGGCGGTGCGGACGCTCCTGGTTACTTCACGAAAGTTGGCGAACCAGCCTTCCTACCGAAATTATTTTACGCTGTTCTGGACAATGCTGTATTGACATTCTACTATGATGAAAAGATACCTGAAAACGCATTACGTTTAAAAGCCAATAGGAATCCAGATTGGGTGAAAGACGGCAGGGCAACCAAGGTTGTTTTTGATCCGTCAGTTGCCGATTTCAGACCCACAAATTGCTACTATTGGTTTTATTCCTTGTATAACGTAACAGAATTTTCAGGCTTGGAATATTTCAATACCGAAAACGTAACGAATATGAATGGTATGTTCAAGGATTGCAGCAGTCTTACAAGCCTTAATCTGAGCAGTTTCAATACGGAAAACGTAACGGATATGGATGAAATGTTCGCTTCTTGCAGCAACCTTAAAAAAATCTATGTAGGCGATACATGGACAACAAAGAATGTAACATCATCGTATGATATGTTTTCTGGTTGCGAGAACCTTGTTGGCTGCAAGGGCACAAAGTTCGATAAAGACAAAGTGGGTGTCTCCTATGCCCGCATCGACGGCGGTGCTGACGACCCTGGCTACTTGTCAGGCGCAGAGCCTTACGCCGTATTCGACAAGAAAACATCAACTCTCACTTTCTATTATGGTAGTAACAAGCCAGATGGAGCGTATGGAATGAGGACGAGTACTTGGGGTAATGGTAACGAATGGGGTAAAGAGGCTTTCTATATCAACAAAGTCGTTTTCGACCCGTCTTTTGCTGATTATAGGCCGACAAGCTGTGAATTTTGGTTTAATAACTGCTACAACATTACTGATTTTGAAGGTATGGCTAATCTGAATACAGAAGATGTAACGAGTATGGAGAATATGTTCAATAGTTGTTATAGCATTAAAACTCTCGACCTGAGTACCTTCAATACAAAAAAAGTTACAACAATGTATTGTATGTTTGCCAATTGTAGTAACCTTCAAACGATTTTTGTCGGCGATAATTGGAGCGTAGAAAGTGTAACGGAGGACAAAGGAATCTTTGAATCTTGTTATGACCTTTGCGGAGGCGAGGGAACTTGTTATAGTGGGTATGTTGGCAAGGAGTACGCTCACATTGACGGTGGCGAAGACAATCCGGGATTTTTAACAAATGCTGGCGAACCTATCTTTGTGCCAAAAAGGTTTTACGCGGTTCTTGACTATGATGTTGTATTGACAATCTACTATGATAAGAATAAACCTGATGGTGCATGCCGATTAACAGGAGACGGGAATGCTCCAGAATGGCAAAATTTAGAGCAAATCTCAAAAATTGTTTTTGACCCGTCAGTTGCCGATTTCAGACCCACAAGTTGCTACCATTGGTTTTCTTACTTGTTTAATGTTACAGAGTTTTCGGGTTTGGAATATCTCAATACTGAAAATGTAACGAATATGGATGGTATGTTTTACGGTTGCAGCAGTCTTACAAGTCTTGATTTGAGCAACTTCAACACGAAGAATGTAACGACGATGTCCCGTATGTTTGCAGATTGTAGCAGCCTTCAAACAATTTATGTTGGTGATAATTGGACAACCAAGAATGTGGGATCCTCATGGTATATGTTTTACGGGTGCCACAAACTTTATGGTGGCAAAGGCTCATCAATTTATGATTATGAATTGACAGATACCACATACGCCAAAATTGATGGTGGCGCAGCCAATCCTGGATATTTCACCAAATCAGGCGATGCCCCTTTTGTCAACGAAGCATACGCTGTATTTAAAGGCAATACCTTGACATTCTATTGCAACAAAAACAAACCAGACGGTGCGTATGAGATAGGTGAAATCGTAGAGAATAAGTATTATAACGGTGCATATTTGAAAAATAATGTTGTAAAAGTAGTTTTTGATGATTCATTTAAAAACTATCAGCCTAAAAATTGCAGCAATTGGTTTGCCCGTTGTAATAATCTGAAAGAGATTATCGGCATGAAAGAAAATCTTAATACTGAAAATGTTAAGAAGATAAGCGGTATGTTTTATGGTTGCGAAAAATTAACGAGCCTTGATTTGAGCGGATTCAATACAGGAAACGTAGAAAGTATGGACAGTACTTTTGGATACTGTAGTAGCCTTACAAGCCTTGATTTGAGCAGTTTTGATACCAAGAATGTTACGGATATGGGTCGTATGTTCGACGGTTGCAGCAGTTTGACAAGCCTTGATTTGAGCAGTTTCAATACGGAGAATGTGACGGATATGAACAGCATGTTCCGTAATTGTAGTAACCTTAAAACAATCTATGTTGGAGACAATTGGACAATCAAAAATGAGGATTACGCGTGGGGCATATTTTATGGGTGCAAAAACCTTGTCGGAGGCAAAGGTACTGTGTATAATTCTAAGAATACTAATGGGACTTACGCCCATATTGACGGCGGAGAGGAAAATCCCGGCTACTTCACGAAAATTGGCGACGAGCCTTATGAGCCAATAGATGCTTATGCGGTGCTACAAGACGGCATCCTTACCTTGTACTATGGCAAAAACAAACCCGATGGCGCGTATGAAATGAGAACAAGATATGACAATGGATGGTACGCAATAAAAGACCAAGTCTCAAAAGTTGTCTTCGACAAGTCGTTTGCCGATTATCGTCCGACAAGTTGCGCTTACTGGTTCTCTTATTGCAATAATCTTACTGAGATTATCGACATGGAGAAGTATCTCAATACCGAAAATGTAACAAGTCTGCATGGGATGTTCGAGCGTAGTGGACGTCTCACTGTCCTTGATTTGAGCAACTTCGATACTAAGAACGTTACATCAATGTATTGCATGTTCTATGGTTGTGGAAAACTTCAAACTATTTTTGTTGATGAGAATTGGACTGTGGCAAGCCAAACAGAAGATAAAGGCATGTTCGCGGATTGTTATAGTCTTTGTGGTGGCAAAGGTACATGCTACAACGGAAGAAGCGTTGACAAGACTTACGCCCATATTGATGGCGGGGAAGACAATCCAGGTTACTTGACATTGGTGGACACAGAGCCATTTATTCCAAAACATATTTATGCTTTGCATTACCAAAACGATGCTAGTACGTTATATTTCGTTGGCGACTCACAAAAACCAGACAACGATGATAATGTCAACGTTTATGAATTTATTGAAAAGCCTGAATGGAATGCTTGTCCTAATTCGATTACAAAAGTTGTTTTTGACAAGTCAGTCGCCGATTGCAACCTAAACTCATGTTATTCGTGGTTTGCTGGGTTCAACAATCTGACTTCTATTGAAGGCATTACGTATCTTAATACTGAGAAGGTTACAGATATGGGACAGATGTTTTTGGGTTGTAGTAGTCTTACAAGCCTTGATTTGAGCAACTTCAACACCCAAAATGTTGTGAGTATGTGGAATATGTTCCTCAATTGTAGTTCCCTCAAAACTATTTATGTAGGTGACAATTGGAATACAAAATCCGTGACAAGTTCATCCCAAATGTTCAACAATTGTCCATCCCTTATCGGCGGCAAAGGTACAATTTATAACAAAGGTTTCACAGACGCCACCTACGCCCGCATCGACGGCGGCGAAGCCGCACCCGGCTACTTCACCCAAATTGGCTCAACCCCAGTCAAGATTGCTATCAAAGACATGCCCAAGACCGAATACGTAGAAGGAATGGAATTTAGCGCGGAGGGCGGCACTATCGAGGTAACTTACAACAACGGTACTACCGAGGAAATAAATCTTACATCTGAAAAAGTAACCATCTCCGGCTACGACCCCACCAAAATCGGCGAGCAGACCTTGAACGTAGTTTACGAAAATCTCGAAACTTCCTTCAAAGTAACTGTAACAGCAAAGCCCGTCGCCGCCATCGCCATCACCACTCTCCCCACAAAACTCGAATACATCCAGGGCGAGAGCCTTTCGCTCAAAGACGGCAAACTCGAAGTAACCTACACCGACCAAACCAAGGAGACCATCGACCTCTCCAAGGCTAAGGCATCTGGCTACGACAGCGACAAGGTGGGCGACCAAACTGTTACAATTACATACCGCGAAAAGACGGCTACATTCGACGTGTTTGTTACAGCCAAGACCCTCTCATCCATCGCGATAAGCAAGAAACCCGCCAAGATAGAATACATCGAAGGCAACAAACTTGACCTTACTGGCGGAGAACTTACGCTCACTTACAAGGTAGGCGGCAAGAACGAAACCGAGACTATGGATCTTGCCAATATGGAAGCCAAAGGTTACGACGGCACCAAGCCTGGCGAACAGACCATTACCGTAGAATACGAGGGCAAGACCGCCACATTCAAGGTGAAGGTAGTAGCCAAGGAAGCCACAAAAATCGCTGTTAGCACACTGCCGACCAAAGTGGAATACTTGGAAGGCGACGCTCTCGATTTGACGGGCGGCGTACTCACTGTTGATTACAACAACGAGACCACAGAAACCGTAGAACTTGCCAAAGCCACCGTTAAAGGCTTTGATGGTGCAAAACCCGGCGAGCAGACTCTCAAAGTTACTTACTTGAAATTGGACACTACCTTCAAAGTAACTGTTGCCGCCAAGAAACCTGCCGAACTTACAGTAAGCACCATGCCCACCAAGGTAAAATACTTGGAGGGCGACAAGTTGGATTTGACGGGCGGCATCCTTACCGTTATTTACAACAACGAGACCACCGAAACCATCGAACTCGCCAAGGCAGAGGTAAAAGGCTTCGACGGCGCAAAACCCGGCGAGCAAACTCTTAAGGTAACTCACTTAGGCCTTACAACTTCCTTCAATGTGAAAGTAAACGCCAAGTCGCCTGTTGCCATCGAAATTACCGCCCTGCCATCAAAACTCGAATACTTTGAGGGCGAAGCATTTGTAGCATACGGCGGCGAGTTTGTGGTTACATACGACAACAAGACCTCCGAGACCTTCTCTCTATCCAAGGCTCAAATCTCCGGCTACAACGCCAACCTTACTGGCGAGCAGACTTTGACAGTAGAGTACCTTGGGCAGAAGGCGGAGTTGAAGGTTACTGTCAAGTACAGGAATCCATTTATGCAGCCTGCACTCAAAGACAATTTTTACCAAATCTCCACCGTGGAAGATTTGCTGTGGTTTGTATATGAAATCAACAATATCAATGCGAGAGCAAATGCGATTTTGATCAATAATCTTGTGGTAATCGCCAATTGCTTGAATCGTATTATAAATCTATTGTCGATTTCTAAGTCTGGCGAAGAAGCACTCACACAATGGCAGCCCATCGGCACACTCAACAATCCTTTTAGCGGTATTTTTGACGGCAACGGACACACCATCAGCGGCATTTACATCAACGACAAGACGCAGAATAATCTCGGTCTCTTTGGTGTTACCGCGCCCGAAGCCGTTATCAAGAATCTCGGTGTTGTGGATTCGTACATCGCTGGCAAGAAACATGTTGGTGCTGTCTGCGGCGACAATGAGGGCGTTATCGTCAACTGCTACTCACTTGCCACGGTAATTGGCGAGGAAGAAGTAAGCGGCATTGCTGGCAAGGTGGAGGACAAGGCTGTGGTAGAAAATTCTTATTACCTTGCCGACAACCCCAAAGCCGACGACCCGTGTGCAAAGACCGCCGACGACTTCAAGAACGGCGAAGTTGCCAAGTTGCTCTCCGAGGGTGCAACGGTAAACGGCGAAAACATCCCTGGCGATATGTTTAGCAGCGTAGAACCGTTGTCCGGCGTGGAAGACATCGTGGTTCCCGACGACCCGAAACCCGACAACCCCGACGATCCCACGCCCGACAATCCCACGCCTGACGACCCCGACGATCCTTCTACTCCCATATCAGAAGTTTCCCCCAACGACAATATCCGCATCTGGTCGTTTGAACGCACAATCTACGTTCAAAACGCCACCTCAGAAATCATTATCGTTGACATGACCGGTCGTCCCATACAGACCGTGAAGGCAACCGCCGACCGCCTCGAAATCCCAATGCCTCAGCCCGGCATCTACATCGTAAAGACCGGCACAAAAACACAGAAAGTAATGATACGCTAATGGAGTGCGGGCGGCTCGCCCGCTTTTTACCATAAATGAAAAGAATTACCATGAATTAAAAGAATTTTATCTTCTAATTTGTGGTAATTCTTTTTTTGAAAATTTATGGTAATTCTTTTAATTTTTGGTATCCTCTGACGCCGCAAGGCGTCGGTCTCGACCCTTCTTTGCCTTCGGCTTTATCGGCTTCTCCACCTGCTTGTCTTCGAGGACGAGGGGGATGAGTTCCATTGCGGTCTTTACGTAATGAAATTCCAAACCTTCGATGTACAGAGGATTGATTTCTTCGATGTCGCGGCGGTTTTGTTCCGACATAAATATGTGCTTGATGCCGGCACGTTTGGCTCCGAGGATTTTTTCTTTGATACCGCCAACTGCGAGTACACGGCCGGTCAAGGTGAGTTCGCCGGTCATTGCAATTTGCGGACGTACAGGGCGTTGCGTGTAGAGCGATGCCAACGCGGTGAAAATCGTGATGCCTGCACTCGGCCCATCCTTCGGCACTGCGCCTTCGGGGAAGTGGAGGCTGAGGTCAAACTCCTTAAACATCCTGTGACTTATACCAAGCGCGTCCTCATTGGCGCAGAGATAGTTGATGGCGATTTCTGCCGATTCCTTCATCACCTTGCCGAGATTGCCGGTGATGTTGAGTGTGCCTGTGCCATTGCTGAGAAGAGCCTCGATGTAGAGAAGTTCGCCGCCCGCCGACGTCCACGCCAAACCCGGGATGACGCCCGGTTGGTGCGTCTCAAAATATTCGTCGTGATTGTATTTGGGGATGCCGAGAGCCTTGCGAACATCGTCGGGCGTGATGGTGGGCGAGTAGGGTTCGTCGGAGGCAACCTTGACGGCGGTCTTGCGGGCGAGGGACGAAAGGACGTTGCTGAGTTCGCGCACGCCCGATTCGCGGGTGTAACTGTCTATCAACAACTTCAACGTGTCGTCGGGCACAATGAGGTCTTCGGATTTCAATCCGTGGTCGGCGAGAATTTTTGGGATGAGATGGCGGCGGGCAATCTCGATTTTTTCCTCCGTCACGTAGCCCGACACTTCTATCAACTCCATACGGTCGAGGAGAGCGTCGGAAATTTTGGTGATGTTGTTGGCAGTTGCAATAAACATCACTTTCGACAAATCGTAGTCGAGGTCAAGAAAATTGTCGTGGAACTCCGCGTTCTGTTCGGGGTCCAAAACCTCCAACATTGCCGACGCCGGGTCGCCCCTGAAACTCGAATCAATCTTGTCTATCTCGTCCAACACAAAAACCGGATTTGACGCGCCCGCCTTCTTGATATTCAGAATGATGCGCCCCGGCATTGCGCCTATGTAAGTGCGACGGTGTCCACGGATTTCGGCTTCGTCGTGCAGACCGCCGAGCGACACGCGGACATATTTTCTGTTCAACGCCTTTGCGATGCTCTTGCCGAGCGAGGTCTTGCCCACGCCGGGAGGCCCATAAAGGCAGAGGATTGGGGATTTGAGGTTGTTTTTCAACTTCAACACCGCCAAATATTCCAATATGCGTTCCTTTACTTTTTCGAGTCCGTAATGGTCGTCGTCGAGGGTCTTGCGGGCGGCGGCAATTGTAAAATCGTCGTCTGTGCAAGTGTTCCACGGCAGGTCGAGGAGCGTTTGGACATAATTGAGTTCCGTTGCAAAATCGGGCGACTGCGGATTGAGGGTTTTGAGTCGTTTGAGTTCCTTCTCAAAAGCCGCCTTCGCGTGCTCGGGCCAATCCTTGGTCTTGGCACGTTCCTCCACGTCGATGATTGCCGACGAAGGGTCGTTGCCGAGTTCTTTTTGGAGGGTTTTAATTTGCTGATTGATAATATAATCGCGCTGTTCCTTGTCGAGTTTTTGCTTGACACGTTGGGCGACGTCCACTTGGAGGTTTACCTTCTGCTCCTCCTCGCTGAGAAGCGCGAGAAAACGGGATGCGCGTTCTTTGACGGAATCAATTGTTAGCAGCCCCGCCTTGTCCCTGCCGCTGATTTCGGTGTGGGCGGCTATCAGGCTCATCATCAGTGCGGGCGATTCGATGTTGGTGAAGGCAAACATCGCCTCCGCCTGCGCCCCAAATTTCGCAAAAATCCTCTTGGCGGTGTCCTTGATTGACGAAATTATAGCCTGAAATTCCTTGTCGTCCTTGTCGGGATATTCGTCTTGGCAAGGTTGGTAACGGATTGTCAGATAATGATTTTCGGGGTCGTTGTAAGTGCCGGGTGCTGTGATTCTTATGCGGGCAACTCCAATGACAAGCGCGGACACCGAGCCGTCGGGCATTTCCATTACGCGGACAGCCTTGGACAGCGTGCCGTATTCCATCAGGTCCTCCACTTTGGGATTGTTGATGGAAGGGTCGGATTGCGTCATCACCGCAAAATAAGTCTTTGAGTCAAATGCGGCTTTGAGCATCGCGGCGGATGTGGGGCGGCTTGCCTGTATGGGCAGGACGCTGTTGGGCAGGAGGGCGTCGTTTTTGAGCGGCAACACGGGAATCTCCTCGCCAACTGTCTGCCAATCAATCTGTTCGGCGTCGTTGTTGAGAGGGATTTGTATCACCTGCGACATACCGTTGATGCCGCTTGTCATTATATCTGAAAATCCTTTCATTGCAGGGGGTTAGAGGTGTTTCCTAAGTTCGAGAGTCTCCTCAAATACGTGGGTCAGGATGGCGGTTTCAACGTCGTCGAGGGCGATGTCGCGCCTTGCCATCATTATTTGAGCGGTGGTGAGGGCGTTTTTGAGCGGGTATTGTTCGTAACCCGAATCCGCGCCGCCCCACGAGAACGACGGCACAAAATTCCTCGGGAAGCCCGTGCCGAATATGTTGCAACTAACTCCGATTACCGTGCCTGTATTGAACATCGTGTTGATGCTGCTCTTGGAGTGGTCGCCCATAATGAGGCCGCAGAATTGCAATCCTGTCTTCACAAAACGGTGCTTGGCATACGACCAAAGTTTCACTTCGGCGTAGTTGTTTTTGAGGTTGGAATTGTTGGTGTCGGCACCGAGGTTGCACCACTGACCAAGAACCGAATTGCCGAGGAAGCCGTCGTGTCCCTTGTTGGAATAGCCCCAAATCACTGAATTGTTGACCTCGCCGCCGCATTTGGTGTGGGGGCCCATCGTGGTTGCGCCGTAGATTTTCGCGCCGATTTTGATGCACGAATGTTCGCACAACGCCAACGAGCCGTGGATTACAGCGTTTTCCATCACCTCGCTGTCCTTGCCAAGATATACGTATCCGCCGGCGGGGTTGATGATTGCAAATTCAGCCTTTGCGCCTTCCTCCACGAAGATTCTTTCGGGTTGGAGGCAGCGGTTGGTGCTTGAAAGTTCCGCGCTTTTGCGTCCTGAGGTCAGGAGTTTGAAATCGCGTTCTATCTCCTGCTCGTTGAGGGTGAAGATGTCCCAAGTATTGTTGATGCGGGAGATTGGCGCGTGGGCTTTTGTATTGAGGGACAATGATTTGCGGTCGTTGTAAAACAAAATCGTGTCGTCGCCGTCGAGCCTTGCCGCTATCAGATAGCCGTCGATGGTGATGCCTTCGCCTTTTTGCAACTGCGATACTTCCGCCAACAATTCTGCCGTGGGCAACAGGCGCGAATCCACCACGAAATTGTCGTCTTCAACGATGGGCGTGTACTTCAATCGGAGGTATGGGTCGCCGAGCAGCGATGTCTGTTCGCCGCTGAGGTGCTTCCATTTGTCTTGTATTGTGAGGATGCCAACACGCAGGTCGCCCGCCGGACGTGTGAAAGTAAGCGGCAGGAGATCCATACGGTTTTCAAGGTCGTCGGAGAGGATTAGGTTCATAGGAGTTTATAGTTTAGAGATTAAAGATTATAGTAAAAAGATTAAAGTTGCAACAAACCAAAAAAGCCCATAGGCGTATTTTGCCGTGGGCTTCTTTTGTGGTTTTTGAGAGGCGATGCCGCTCTAAAATCTTAGCGACCGCTCTTAGAGGTGTAAGTGTTTTCGTACCTCTTCTTGAACTTATCTACGCGACCTGCGGTGTCCACAAGCTTCATCTTGCCGGTGAAGAAGGGGTGAGATGCGCTCGAAATTTCGAGTTTTACGAGCGGGTAGGTCTCGCCGTCAATCTCGATGGTGTCCTTTGTGTTGGCAGTACTTTTAGTGATAAAAGTCTGGTCGTTGCTCATATCTTTGAAAACCACAAGGCGATATGATTCAGGATGAATGTTCTGTTTCATTTGCTATTTTAATAATAAATGTTTTCGTATTTTCAGACCGCAAAGGTAGAGATTATTTTTTGAATGTGCAAATATTTTTTGGGAAAAATTTTTATGCTGTTATTTATTTCAATTTTTTTTGTACTTTTGCCGAAAATAATTCGTGATACTAAACCTATGGACTCCACTGTATTATTA
Source organism: uncultured Bacteroidales bacterium (assembly GCA_946409405.1). Classification (GTDB taxonomy): domain Bacteria; phylum Bacteroidota; class Bacteroidia; order Bacteroidales; family UBA3824; genus UBA3824. The sequence goes on along the minus strand of CAMJWL010000026.1, from coordinate 6,012 downwards.
ATAATAGATCCACAGAACGATTTCTGCAACAGGCAAGGCACTCTGTATGTGCCAGGTGCGGAGACGGACATTAGCAGGCTTGCCGCTTTTATCAGACGACATGGCGTCCGCATAGACGGCATTGTACTCACTGCCGACGACCACATGCCAAACGACATCTCGCACCCGTCTTTTTGGAAGGACGAGCAGGGTAGCAATCCCGCGCCGTTTTCCGTAATCAGACTTCAAGATATTCTATCGGGCAAATACACCACCACAGCCAGCGCGGATGCCATTATTGCCACCAATTACATTGGCAGACTCGAAGCCGAACACAAGACTCATACCATCTGGCCACAGCATTGTGTGTCGGGTACATGGGGCGCGGGCATAGATGATACGCTCCTTGGCACTATTATCGGGTGGACTCATGGCACCAACAAGCATTACCAGATAGTGCGCAAAGGATGGTATCCTTATACGGAACATTTTGGCGCGTTTGCGGCGGAGGTGGCGTACCCAATGGTGGAATCTACGCTCTTTAACGCGCCGCTCGCCCGCGAACTCAACAACTACACGCAAATACTCATTGCTGGCGAGGCGAAGAGCCATTGCGTAAACAACACCATCAAGCAGATGATTGCCAAGGCTCCGGAACTCGTTTCAAAACTTTACATCCTTGAAGATGCGATGTCGCCGGTAACGGGTTTTGAGCAGTTGTCTGACGAAACATTTGCCAAGGCTTGCGAACTCGGGGCGCGGATTACAGACACTACAACTTTTTGGGCTAACTAATACTTCCGGCGATGTGGCTATGGGACTTTTTTAAAAGGGAAAAGACGGACGACAGCGAGCGGAGCCTTCTACGGGTAGCAAAACGTCTGCGCTACGATTCTTACCAGTCGCAGTACCATTACGACTATGTGACGGGCTACAAAAACTGGAGCAGCCATATATACAACACGCGCAAATTTATAAGCGACTGCGCCCGGAGGTGCTTTGGGCGGAGGTCGTGCGTGGTGCTGGGCAGCGGATTTTGCCTCGACGTGCCTGTGCTGGAACTCAGCCGCATGTTCGACAACGTGTATCTCGTGGACATCAGCCATCCGCGCCGCGTCCGTCAGCGCATCGCCGAAACCAAAAACGTGCAACTCGTAACAGAGGACATCACCAAAATAGCCGCCGAAGCCCTCAACAGCATCAACCGTTACAAGGATTTCTCGGTGGATATGCTCATACATTCGCCCATTTACAATTCGGGCAATTACAGCGACACGCTCAACAACTTTGATTTTGTGATTTCGGTAAACACGCTCTCGTTTCTCGCCGAACCCATCAACGCATATCTGGCGCGGCTCAAACTGCTGGACGACATCGCCGCCACCACGTTGCAGACCTTTATGCAGCAGTACCACATCAACATGCTGCCCAAGGGCAAATCGTGCATCATCTCGCCGATAAGCCAGAGGTATTACAACGCCGACGGACTCCAGATGTACGACCATTCGATAGCCTACATTCCGGCAACGGTGATACGCGACCCGCAGAGTTGGACATGGAACTATTCCAACGACCACACGGGGGGCATCGAATACGGCGTGAAAGCGTGGGAATACTGAAATAAAAATTTTTTCATACCCAAAATGCGTACATTTTCAAGAAAAACAATTATATTTGCGCACGAAAACATTATTAGCACAATCATTACATCATATAAAGATATGAAAAGAGTATTTACAACCATAATGACGGCCTGTCTGGCGGCTTGTACTGTTATGATGGCAAGTTGTGGCGGTTCAGGCAACAACAATGGAACGCAAAACAACAGCAACGAATCTGAGATAGAATATTCCGGAACAGGAGAACCCAAGCAGGTGGACTTAGCCGCATACGGTCTCGACGCGGATTTTCTCGACCACTACCGCAACCAGGACATCGCCGACTTTGGCGACTTGATACAGAGTTTCCCCTCTCCGGTGGAGGTCTCCGCCATCATCCAGGACATGAAAGTGCCTTACAACGAAAGCCTTTTGCTGGACGCTGGCAAGGCATCCGACTTCGAGACGTCGTTCAAGAAATCGCTGGGACTTGGCTTATTTTGCGCCGACCTTGGCTACCTCAACGTCTATGACAAGACAACCGACGTGCTGAGTTACCTCGTGTCTATCAGGACGTTGACCGATGCCCTTAAACTTGCGCAATTCTTTGACTTCCAGTCGTTGAAGCGCATCGCCACCAACAACAACAACCTCGACTCCCTCCTCATCCTCTCCACGATGAGCTATTACAACATGGACAATTACCTCCGCGAGAACAACCGCGCCGACGTAAGCGCGATGATGGTAACCGGCGTATGGACAGAGAGCCTCTACCTCGCCTCGCAGGTCTATAAGAAGAAGGAAAACAAGCGTATGCGCGACCACATCGCCAGCCAGAAACTCATCCTCGACAAACTCATGGCTGTTCTCGTGCATTACATGGGCGACAAGATAGACTATGTGAAACTTGTATCAGCCTTCAAGGAACTCTCCAAGGCATACGAACCTGTAGTAATCGAAAATATGGACGGCGAAGACAAGGTGGAGGTAGTCAACGGGCAGACAGTAACTACGCAAGGCTCGTACACCGTAATCACTGTTTCCGACGAGCAGATGACGCAAATCTGCAAAGCCGTGGAGACGCTCAGGAAGAAGATTACCGAGGCTCTTTAACAGGGCATAATTAGTAACAAAATTCACAATTAATAATGCATAATTCATAATCGCCATCCAGCGCAAGCCCGATTATGAATTATGCATTATATATTTAAAGACAAGGAGTAACAACCATGAAACTGATATTTACGATATTCTGTTTGATGCTGCCAGTTTTGGTGTTTGGACAGAGCGAAGAATCCACCAATTATTACAACAAAGCCCGCGAGTATTATATGGCAAAGCAATATGAGGAAGCACTCAGGTGTTTGAAAATCAGCGACTCTCTGGACAAGGCGCAACTCAAAGAAACCGACCCTAACTACAATCGAGCATCTCTTGAGATTCCAGGGTGCCTGTCGCAACTATCTGTGCAAAGAAGCAAAGAAGGCAAATACGACGATGCCATCCTATATGGAACGGAGGCGGCAGAAGCGTACAAAAAAAAATATGGAGCAGAGCATAAGGAATATGCCACGTCGCTCAGCAACCTTGCTTTTTTTTATGACAAAAAAGGCAATTACCCCGAAGCAATCAGATTAGTAACCCTTGCATCGGAGATTTATAAGAAGGCTTTGGGTGAAAAAGCCCCCGACTACATCTCCTCGCGCAGTAGTCTTGCGCAGTACAACGCCCGCAATGGCAATGACGCAGAGGCTCTCAGGATTGGAAATGCGACAATGGCTATCTGCAAAGAATTTTTAGGGGAAAATAGTCCTTATTACGCACTGGCTGTCAACGATGTAGCGTCATATCATAACTACCTTGGCAACTACGCGGAGGCAATCAGGCTTGGTACCATTGCGTCCAATCTTTATAAGAAACTGTTGGGCGACAAACACCCAAATTACGCCGTTACGCTCAACAACCTTGCCTCCAACAATGCCACTGCCGGCAACTACACAGAAGCCATCAGGCTCCAAGCGAGGGTTTTGAGAATCTACAAGGAGGCATTTGGTGAAAATAATCCCAACTATGCGAAGGCTCTCAACAATATGGCAGATTACTATTCTAACATCGGCAACAACGATGAGGCTATAAGGCTTGTAAACACCGCCTTGGATATTTTCAAGAAAACGTTGGGCGAAAAACATCCTTATTACGCCATCGCCATCAACAACCTCGCCCAATACAATGCCCAACTTGGTAACTACAAAGAGTCTGCAAGGCTCGAAAAAATTACGTTGGATATTTACAGGGAAACTGTGGGAGAGCAGCATAGATTATACGCGCAGGGGCTCAACAACCTTGCATCCTCGTATGCTTGCAGCGGCAAATACAAAGATGCCATAAGACTTGGCGACTCCGCCGTGGCACTTTATAAGAAGTTGTTGGGCGAAGACCATCCCGCATACGCCACTGCGCTCAACAACCTTTCTGAATATAATTTCTATATGGGCAACTATTACAAAGCCATCAGGCTTGCTACTTTGACAGCGAAGAAGTTTGAAAACATACTGGGCAACACCCATCCCCGCTACGGCGAGGTGCAGCGCGAACTCGCTAAATATTATATGTGTGCTGGCGAATATGGAAATGCTTTGGATTCTTATACGCAAGGATACAATATCCTAAGTTCTTACATCATGAAGAATTTTGCTTCGATGACTTACAAGGAGCGAACCAATTTTTGGAACAATTATTCCAAATTTTTCGACGATCAACTGCCCATTTTCGCTTACAAAACCTCAGAGAATGAGCCGTCGTATTCTGCCGACGCCACCATGCTCGCCTACAATAGTGAGCTATTCGCCAAGGGGCTTCTGCTCAATGCCGAACTCGAAATGCAGAAGATAATCGAGGGAAGCGGCGACTCTACCTTTGCCGCCCGTTATTATAAGATAAGAAACGACCGCAAATTGCTCGACGATCTGTATCAAATGCCAGTGAGCGCACGAAAAATTAACACCGACTCGCTGAAGAGAGCCATTGAGCGCGAGGAACGGTGGCTTGTCAACAGTTCCAAACAACTTGGCGACTATACCAAGAACCTTCAGATAACATGGAGCGACGTACAGCAAAAACTTGGCAAAAAGGATGTTGCCATAGAATTTGCCGCCTTCAAAGACAGCACCATCAAGCAGGATGTATATATCGCGCTCGTCTTGAAAAAAGGCATGAAAGCCCCCGTGCTTGTCAAATTGTTTGAATCTGACACGTTTTGGAAAATCCGCTCCGACGAATATTACAACACGCCAAATCTATACAACATTGTATGGAAGCCGTTGGAGCAATATCTCAAAAAGGCGAAAAACATATATTTCTCGCCCGCCAGCAGATTCCACACCATTGGCATAGAGTACCTTCCCGACGACAACGGGCAGATTGTTGCCGACAAATATGATACTTACCGTCTGTCGTCCACCCGCGAACTTGCCTTGATGGACAACAAAGAGGCCATCTTCGTATCCAAGGTGGCTACATTTGGCGGCATACAGTACAATTACACCAAGGAAGATTGGGAAAAATTGAAGAACCAGGAAGATGCCGACTCCACAATCAAATTCCACGACGCGCCTGAGATTAACGACAATATGCGCGGCGGCATTGTATTTCTCCAAGGCACCAAAGAAGAATCTTCGGCTATTGCCGACCTTCTCCGCAATGCAGATTTTGATGTAACCGCCGTGTCCGACAAGGCCGCCACAGAAGAGTCTTTCAAGCAACTTTCTGGCACAGGACTCAATATCCTGCATATCGGCACGCATGGTTTTTACAAGTCGGAGACCGACATGGAGAACGCCAAACTGGGCTTTTACACGTCGTCGAGCGAATTAAGCAGCGAGGATCGCGCTTTGAGTTGCAGCGGATTGCTGTTTGCCGGAGCAAGTGCCGCTGTGGATCCGAGGCTTGCCAAAGAAATCCCCGAAGGCGTGGACGACGGTGTGCTGACCGCCAAGGAAATCTCGCGCCTCGACTTCAAAGAACTCGACCTCGCAGTATTGTCGGCGTGTCAGACAGGTTTGGGTAATGTAACGGGCGATGGCGTGTTTGGATTGCAGCGTGGTTTCAAGAAAGCCGGCGCACATACCCTCGTGATGAGCCTTTGGAAAGTTTATGACGACGCTACGCAACTGTGGATGGTAGAGTTTTTTAAGAATCTGACTAATGGTATGCCCAAACGCGACGCCTTCATTGCAGCGCAAAAAGTAGTGCGTCAACAATTTCCAGACCCCAACTGCTGGGCGGCGTTTGTAATGATTGACGGAATTTAAATCTATAATGCGCCAAGCAGCGACTGCAAGAATCCCGCTACGCCGCCCAAAACTGCGCCGACGGCTATCAGTTTCCATTCGTCCTCCTGGAAGGCGGGGCGGAGGAAGTCGATGAACTTTTTGGG
>CAMJWL010000025.1 GCA_946409405.1 uncultured Bacteroidales bacterium | reverse complement strand
TCGGTCATATCGCGGGTGCAGGGGATTTCCTTGTAGAAATAATCGGCGTGAGTGGTGCCGATGTTGGGGATGTCCTTGCCAGCCTGAGCCCAGGCGGTGGCGTACTGCGAGTGCGTGTGAACCACGCCGCCGATGTTATTGAAGGCGCGGTAAAGCACCAAATGCGTGGGAGTGTCCGACGAGGGGTTGAGGTCGCCTTCAACGGTCTTGCCGGTATTGAGGTCAACAACCACCATATCGGAGGCCTTCATCACGTCGTAGTCAACGCCCGACGGCTTGATGACCACAAGGCCTTTTTCGCGGTCGATGCCGCTCACATTGCCCCAAGTAAAGAGCACAAGTCCGTTCTTGACCAAATCGAGGTTGGCGCGGAACACTTTTTCTTTGAGTTCTTCTAACATATCTGCAACAGATTTTAGTTTAATAATCTTTGCTGCAAAGATAGTGTTTTTTTTACAATTAAAAATAAAAAAGCAATTTTTTTTTAACGGTGAGTTAATATTTTTTTAAAGGTTAGTGGGGATGACGGTGGAGGATTGTTTTTGGATTGTCAAAGATAGCAATGATTATGAAATCTGCAAACATCAATGAAAATATTTCGTTGCGGCGGAGTGTTCCAACATCGAATTATTTATTTAACACCGAATTAAACGAATAAAACGAAAATATTTATTAAACTTATAAATTAAAAATCAACAAGTTAATTTTTAATTTTACGGATTTAACAAATACACTTCTGCTGCAATTATTATATTCGTTTAATTCGCTGCCGCTTGCGGCATTTGTTTAATGAAAAAATACGATAAGGTTATTTGTTTTATTCGTTTAATTCGGTGTTGAAATGATTAAATGAAATCGCAGCGATAATCAATAACAAAAAACACGAAACCACTAAGAAAATTGTGCTTTCGTGTTTTTCGTTGTTAATTACAATTTAAATACATTGTCGTCGGCGTATCCATCGAAGTCAAAACGGTAGAGATTGGCGCCGCGCTTGGAGGTGGTCTTGTCTATCTCGCCCGTTGTAACTATGTGATTGTCCGGCGTGAGTTTTTTCCTAAAATTGCGTTTGTCGAGCGGACCGCCGTAGATGGTCTCGTACAAAGTCTGCAACTGCGTGAGCGTGAATTTTTCGCCGAGAAGGTAAAACGCCAACGGCTGCCACGCCAACTTTTCGCGGAGGATTTTGTGCGCCTTGCTGATCATCAGGTTGTGGTCGCCGTAGAGCGGAGGAATCTCGTCGATAGGGCACCATTGGGCGTCGCCATTGTACTTGTCGCTCTCTATCAGGACAAAATAACAGATGGAAACCACCCTTTCGCCGGGGTCCCTGTCCACCGCGCCAAACGCGCCGACCTGTTCGATGTAAAAATTCTCCAAGCCGGTCAACGCCTCCACGATGCGCTTGGCGGCATTGTCAACGCTTTCGTCGTCATCGACAAAACCACCCATCAGCGAAAGTTCGCCAAGACCGGGCTGCATCGCCCTCGGACGTATCAAGACGTGGAGTCGGTTGTCAAAATACCCGAAAATGATGCAGTCGGTCGATACATAAAACTTAGGATGCTCTTGATAGTAACTCATTTCATTAATTCATAATTCATAATGCATAATTCATAATTGCCATCCGGCGGACGCCCGATTATGCATTATGAATTATGCATTATGCATTAATTATTTTACCACAAAGCGAGATACAGGAACGTCAACAATGCGATTACGACAGCCGCGCCGATGTTGAATGTCTTGTCGGTCTTGAAGATGTCGAGGTCGATTGCAACGAGTTTCTTGTCCTGAACCTTGTCGAGGGCGTTGGAGCGGAGGTAGTAGCCGATGGTGAACATCAATGCTGCAAAGAACGCCATTGCGCCTTCCATACCGTAGATGTGGAGAGTCTCGGAGAAGAAACTTGCAACAAACAGCGCGAAAGATACGCCGCCGATGATGAACATAATCTTGCTCCAAAAGAGTTGGGTCTTGATGTCGTCGGCAGAAAGTTCGGTGGCTGCCTCGGTGTCCTTGTTGCGGATGGAGAGCCATACGAAGAGGATAACGAGTGTGATGAATACCACGCCAGAACGTACCAAGAACGGCATTTCGGGGAACGCAAACTTATAGATAATTGAGAATGCGAATGTGCCGATTGCAGCCACAATAGCAGCCGTACCGCTTGCGCGTTTCCACAAGAGGCCGAGGCCGAAGATTACAACCACGCCCGGATATACGAATGCGGAGTATTCTTGGATGAATTGGAATGCTTGGTCGATGCCGCCCATCAACGGGTAAACGGCGATCAAAGCGATAATCAACGCGCTTACAGAAGTCAAACGACCAACATTAACGAGTTTGGTCTCGGAAGCATTCTTGTTGATAAACTGCTTGTAAATATCCATCGTGAAGAGGGTCGAAGTGGAGTTGAACATCGACGCCAACGACGAGATAACCGCAGCCGCCAATGCCGCAAACGAGAGACCCTTGATTACCATAGGCGTGAAGTTCCTAATCAAATAAGGATAAGCGTCGTCGGAGCGACCGATGGTGCCAGCGAGATGGTCGGCGAGTTTTTCGGTGATGGGAGTGCCATCCACAGAACCGTGCATAATATAATAAGCGCAAACGCCAGGGATGCAGACGATGAACGGAATCAAAATCTTCAATACGGCAGCGAATACCATACCTTTCTTAGCCTCGCTCAAAGACTTGGCGGCGAGACCCTTCTGAATGATGTATTGGTTGAAGCCCCAGTAGCCGAGGTTGGTGAGCCACAATGCGCCAAATACCAAAACCAAACCAGGGTTGGTGAAGAAGGGGTCTTCCTTCTGAGTAACGTTGCCAGCGGCATCTGTAACGCCGTTGATTACGGGATAGAGTTCCTCGTTGCGGGTAACAATGAGGTTGAAGTGCTTGTCGCCGGGTTGTTCCTTGCACCAATCGAAGATGTTGCCGAGAGCCTCCATTGCGCCGCAGCCCCAAACTTCCTGACCGATAACGTCCAATGCGAAGTATGCGGTAATCAAGCCGCCGCCCACGAGGAACGTTACCTGCATAACGTCGGTCCAAGCCACGGAAGCAAGACCGCCGTAGATAGAATAAATACCTGCGATGAGGAAGAGCGAGAGGATGATAACGAGCCTTACTTGGTCAACATCCATACCGAATACGTGAACGATGTGGTCGGTGGGCAAGCCCAAAATCTGTTGGATAGCCAATGCACCGAGCCAAGCCACAGAAGTCAAGTTAACAAATACATAGAGGAAAAGCCAGAGGATGGAGAACGCAAGACCCACGCCGCTATTGTAACGCTCGCGGAGGAACTGCGGGATGGTGAAAATCTTTTTCTCAATCATCAACGGCAACAAGAATTTGCCGACTACGAGAAGCGTTGCGGCAGCCATCAATTCGTAAGCCGCCTGAGCGATGCCCGACGCAAAAGCCGAGCCAGACATACCGATAAACTGTTCGGCGGAGATGTTGGCGGCGATGAGCGATGCGCCCACAGCCCACCAGGTCAAAGTGTTGCCAGCGAGGAAGTAATCCTTGGAGGTCTTCTCCTCACCCTTCTTGCTCCTCGACAGGAAAATACCCATTCCCACGAGGATTACGATGTAAAGGATAAACACGCCATAGTCCCAACCCGTAAAGCCGTTGTTGGACAGCGCATCCCAGATACTTGTTTGTTCCATTTTTATTTTAATTGATTTTTTAATGCATAATGCATAATTCATAATGCATAATTGCCGTCCGGCGGATGCTCAATTATGCATTATGCATTAAGAATTATGCATTGTTATTTAACTGAAAAAGCGAATTTGCAAACGCTGTGGTAAGTTTCGCCCGGGTTGAGGTAAGGCGAGGGCCAAGCCTTTACGTTGGGCGAGTTGGGATACTTCTGCGTTTCGAGGCAGATGCCGGCGTGCTGTTTGTAGGCTATGCCCTTCTTGCCGACTGCGGTGCCGTCGAGGAAGTTGCCAGAATATACCTGAATACCGGGTTCGTTGGTGTAAACTTCCAACTTGATGCCAGTCTCCGGGCTGTAAATAGAAGCGGCAACCTGCGAGAGCGATGCAGCCTCGTCGCCAGCCTTGTAAGTATTGAGGCACCAGTTGTGGTCGAAGCCGTTGCCAAACTTAATCTGCTGATGTGCAGCGTCGTTGTTGGTGATGCGCTCGCCGATTTCAGCCTCAGAGGTGCAGTCGAAAGCGAGACCCTTCACGCTCTCAATCTTGCCGACGGGCATATACGTAGCGTCAACGGGGGTGTAATTGTCGGCGTTAACATAAATGAGGTGATTGTTGATGGGTTTGGTGGGATCACCATTGAGGTTGAAGTAACTGTGGTTGGTCATATTGATGACAGTCTGCTTGTCCGTGGTGGCGGAGTAGTCGATGGTGATGACGTTGTTGTCGTCGAGGGTAAACTTGACGGTGGCCTTCACATTGCCGGGGAAGTTCATATCGCCGTCGGGGCTGTCCATAAGGAGAACGAGTTCCTTGTCGCTGCTCGAAACGACGTCATAAACCTTGTACTGCCAACCGTTGGGACCGCCGTGGAGGCAGTGGCCGAAGTTGTTGAGAGGGAGTTGGATGGTCTTCTTGTCGCAAACAATCTTGCCCTTGTTGATGCGGTTGGCATAGCGGCCGATCGATGCGCCGAAGTCGGAGGGATGGTTAACAGAGTCGGCGTAGGTGGTCACCTTGTCAAAGCCGAGGACAACGTCCTGAGGGTTGCCGTTCTTGTCGTTCAATACGATAGAAACGATGCGACCACCGAGGTTGGTGATTTGAACCTGAGTACCCTTAGCGTTTTTGAGGGTGTAGAGGCCAGTTTTCTTGCCGTCGATAGTAGCGTCGAAGTCGGCGGCCTTGATGCCATTGCAGAACTCTTTTTTACATTGCTCCTTGTTGCAAGTGTCCTTTCCAGCGGCTGCATTAGCCTGATTGTTGGAGGTGCCGCCGCCACACGAGGCAAGCATCACCGCCGACATCAAACAACCGCTTAACATTAATTTAAATTGCGATTTGTTCATTGCTATGTGTTTGAAATTTTACTAATTAATTTTGAGTGTAAAATTACAATCATTTTTTTTAACAGCCTAATTTTTAGCAACTTTTTTTCAAAAATTTTTTCGATAGGTAATTGATTGAGATTTAACGATTTGTAAATATTGTAGAAAATACAATTAATATTTTTTGGGGGATTAATTCGCGAATTACAGCAAAAAATGATTACATTTGCCATCAGAATGAGCGAAAAAGATTACATCGACGGCATCGCCTTTGCTATTATCACGACAAATGCAAACTCACTTTGTGCATCAGGAAATCTACGATGTTGATATGTTCTATGCCGTCGTGGCTCATATTGATGCGGTCCAACGATAGGACATATTTGGGCGAAGCATCGGTAATTTTGTCGTATGCGCCAAACTCACGCTTGATAGTAGTTTCGTTTGTCATCAGATACGAAACTTGTATAAAGCACTTCTTGTTGTCTTTAATCGCCACAAAATCTATCTCACCCTTGAAAGTTTTGCCCGTAAAGACGGTGAAACCTTGAATCAAGAGTTCGTTGTATATGATGTTTTCGAGGAAAAAAGTGTCCTCGTAGTTGATTGTGTTGGTATTGAGGGTGCGGAGACCCGTATCCGTGGCATAAAACTTGTCGCTTGTGTCAAGTGCCGCCTTGCCGGTGATGTTGTACTTCTTGCAAGTATGCAGAATGTAGGCGCGTTGGAGTTTTTCGAGATAATTGTAAATGGTGCGCTGACTTACCGACTTCTTACTTTTTTGCGCATAATACCGCGCTATGTTCTCGGCAGAAAACTCTTTGCCGGCATTGGACATCATATAAAGCGAAATGTCTTTGAACGCAGACCTGTCTATCTTGCTTGTTTTTTTGATGATGTCGCGGTTGATGATGTTGGTGTAGAGATTGTCCAAGAATCGTTTTACCGACCCCTCCTCCTTGAAACTGAACCTTAGCGGAAATCCGCCCCATTTGATATAGTCTATGATAAAATCGTCGGGGTTTACATCTATGTTGTTCAATCTGAGGAAATCAACCGATTCCTTGAAACTGAAAGGGAAAATCTCAAACTCCACCGTGCGCCCTGTAAGCAACGTTGCAAGGTCGCCCGACAGCATTGTAGAATCGCTGCCGGTAACGAATATCGAACAGTTGAACTTAGCACGGAGCGACGCCAAAAGTTTCTCAAAATTCTTGACGTGCTGTATCTCGTCGAGGAAAATATAATATCTATCCTTGTCAGTAATGTGGCTGACGATTTCGGCGTGGAGATCTTTTACGTCGGTGATAAAAGCATAATCGAGGTCTTCAAGGTTGATGCTGATGACGTGCGAACCTTTGATGCCGTTAGAGATAATTTCATCTTTGATGGTCTCCATCAGCACAGACTTTCCCGACCGCCGTATGCCCGTAATCACTTTTATCAGGTCAACGTCGTAATAAGGGCGGATAAGCTTCAAATAATCCTCTCTAATCAGTTCCATTTTTTGCGGCTTTTGTCGTTAATAATTTTTGTGCAAATATAACGCTTTATATTTTCACAAACAAATGTTTTTCGCAGTTTTTTGCAAATATAATGCTCTATATTTGCAAAAATTCGCGTTTTTCATTGTTTTGTGAAAATATAGGGGGTGTATTCTTGCAAAACTATTACAAAAGTACAACCATTTTTCCGCCCCTCCAAATTTTCCTTCAACTTTTCCACGAAAAAATTTCGGTTGTATGATAATAATTGCTACCTTAGCGCACAAAACATTTAAAACCACCACCATCATGAAAACCACCACCAAAATCCTCGCCGCGTTGCTCGTCCTCGCCGCACTTTTCAGCATCGGCTGCAAGCAAAAGGTTGTTAACAGCAACACCGCGACAAACACCGTCTCCCCCACTCCATCCGCCGCCACAACCTCTACCGGCGACAAATCCACCGTGTATCTCACCCGCGAAATATCGCCCGAGGCGTTGGTGAAAATATACAACGCGCTCGGACGCAAGGCTGAGGGCCGCGTCGCCGTCAAAATCTCCACCGGCGAGGCGGGCAACAACAATTACCTAAAACCCGACCTCATCAAAAACCTCGTCGAAACCGTGGGCGGCACCATCGTGGAGTGCAACACCGCATACGGCGGCAAGCGAACCACATTCAAGGAGCATTGGCAGACCATCAAAGACCACGGTTTTACGCCGATGTTCAAGGTCGATTTGATGGACGAGGAAGGCGAATTTGAAATCCCCGTGCAGGACGATTCCAACATCAAATGCGACATCGTGGGCACACATTTGAAAAACTACGACTTCATGATAAACCTCGCCCACTTCAAGGGACATCCGATGGGCGGTATGGGCGGCGTACTCAAAAACGCAAGCATCGGCGTGGCGTCCGCAAACGGCAAGGCATACATCCACACCGCCGGTTATCAAAAGACCGTGCCGGGACTTTGGCAGCACACCGGCAACCAGGACGGATTTTTGGAATCGATGGCAGCGGCGGCACAGGCTGTTCACAATTATTTTGACGGCGGCAAGAAGGTTGTTTACATCGCCGTAATGAACAATATGTCTGTTGATTGCGACTGTGTGGCGCATCCCGCGTCCGTCAAACTCAAAGATTACGGCATCCTCGCCTCGCTCGACCCAGTGGCATTGGACAAGGCTTGCGTTGACATCATTTTCAACATGACGCCATCCGAGGGCAACGACAACGGCCCGCTCAAACAGCGCATCTCCTCGCGCCACGGCATCCACACCATCGAACACGCCGCCAAAATCGGTCTTGGAAGCATGAATTACGAAATTGTAAACATAGATTAAAACCATGAAAAACATCCTCACATTAATTTTATTGCTCTTGCCGCTCCTCGCTATGTCGCAGAGCACAGAGTCGAACCAACTCTACAACCAATCCCTCGAATTCAGCCAAGCAGGACAATACGAGGAGGCAATCGCGCTTTTGAAAAAAAGCGACTCCCTCGACAAAATCCAACTCGATCCGTCGCACAAAAACTATCACCGTGCGGAATACGGAATTGCCGTTTGCGAAACCGACTATGTAGGTCATTTTTTTAACGAAAGAAAAATTGACGAAGCCATCAAGCACCAAACTACGGCAGTGAATATTTTCAAAAGAATATTGGGCGAAGACTCACCTGAATATTCCTACGCATTGAGCGACCTTTCTATGATATACAACGAGGCGGGCGACTTGGCAGAGGCTATTAGGCTTGGCAACGATGCGGCAAATATCAGCAAAAAAATTTTTGGCGAAGAACATCCCAAATACGCCACCGTACTACACCATCTCTCTCATTGTTATAGTGATGCGGGCAATTTCGGCGAGTGGAGCAGACTTGCAAATGCGGCATTGGAGATATACAAAAAAACACTTGGCGACGAATCGCCGGAATATGCCAACGCCCTCAACGATATCGCATTATATAATCTCTTCCTTGGCAACAACACCGAGGCCATCAGGCTCGAAACCATTATTGCAAATATCAACAAAAAAGCATTTGGCGAAGAAAGCGACGAGTACGCCTTCTCGCTCCACAATCTTGCAGGATTTTATGGAATGATTGGCGACTACACTGAGGCCATCAGATTAGAAACCATGGCTCTCAACATCCGAAAGGTAGTTTGGGGCGAAGAACATTCGAGATACGCATCGTCGCTAAGCAATCTCGCGTCTTTTAATGAATCTTTGGGAAATACAAGGGAGGCATTAAGATTGGAACAACAAGCAGTGGAAATCTGCAAGAAGTATTTTGGCGAAGACAATCTCCGGTACGCCAATAACCTCGACAAACTTGCTTGGCGTTATTACGACATCGCCAACTACGCTGAGTCCATCAGGCTCGAAAATATCGCAGTTGATATATGCAAAAAGTCGTATGGCGAGCAAAGCCATTTATATGCGGATAAACTCTCAAGCCTTGCTTTGTTTTATTCAAAACTTGGCAAGCACGCCGACGCCATCAGACTCACATCCTCCTGCATGAAAATATACAGCAACGATGCTAATGCAAATCCAAGCCAAAATGCCATAGTACAAAAAAATGCTGCCGACGTATATTTTGCCGCCGGACACTACGACAAGGCCACTGAATTGTATCAGCAATGCTACACGTACAAAATTAATTACGTCTTGCAAAATTTTGCAACGATGACCACCAAGGAGCGCGGAGATTTTTGGCAAGGCGAATCCAATTTGATCAGCAATGTTTTGCCACGCGCCGCCTACAAAATATCATCCGTAGAGTATGACGTCTCTACAAAAAACACCCTCAATACCCTCACCTACAACGGATTGCTGCTATCCAAAGGTCTTCTCCTGAACGCCGAACTCGAAATCCAAAAACTCATCGATCAGAGCGGCGACACAAAGTTTGCCAACCGTTATTACCAAATAAGGCAAAACCGCGTAATCCTCGACAACCTCTACCAAATACCGGCAGAAAACCGAACTGCAGACCTCGACGCTTTGAAAAAAATAATTGACGACGAGGAGCGCGCTCTCGTTCAGTCGTCCAAGGCTCTCGGCGACTACACCAAAAACCTCTCTATCTCTTGGCAAGACGTGCAAAACAACCTCAAAGCAAGCGACGTGGCGATAGAATTTGTCGATGTGCAAGACACCGCCCAGCATTGGGTGTACGCCGCCTTAGTATTGAAAAAAGGTATGAAATGCCCCGAATTTGTTACACTTTTCGACTCCGACCAATTTTGGAACATCATGCAAAACGAGTACTACCAAACCACCAAACTCACCAATCTCGTATGGCAACCGTTGGCTAAGTACCTCGCATCCGCCAAAAGAGTATTTTTCTCGCCCACCGGACGGCTGCACACCATCGGCATAGAATATCTGCCCGATGAGGACGGCACTCTTTTCGCCGAAAAGTACGAAACATACCGCCTCTCCTCCACCCGCGAACTCACCATGGCTCACTCCGTAAACACACTCAAAAAAGCGACCACTTACGGCGGCATCCGCTACGAATTTACCCCGGACGAATGGCAGATGCGCAATGGCAACGACGAGCCTCAAAACAACTTCCGCGACATCCCGCAATTGTCTAACACCCTGCGCGGCAGAGGCATGGCATACCTCGAAGGCACCAAGATAGAATCGGAGTCGATAGCCGGACTCCTCCAAAAAGCAAAATACAACGTTACAGCCTTCTCCGACGCCGACGCCACCGAAGAATCATTCAAGCAACTCTCCGGCACAGGCTTACAAATACTTCACATCGGTACGCACGGTTTTTACGAGACCGAGACCGACTTGGAAAACGCGGGCTTAAAATTTTACACAGAGAGCAAGCAGAGCAGCATGGAAGACCGCTCCCTTAGTTGCAGTGGATTGCTTTTTGCCGGAGCAAACTCAGCCATCGACCCACGTCGCAACAAGGAAATCCCCGAAGGCATCAACGACGGCATTTTGACGGCAAAGGAAATATCGAGGTTGGATTTCAACGGATTGGATTTGGTGGTACTCTCGGCGTGTCAGACAGGCTTGGGCGCGATTACCGGCGAAGGCGTGTTTGGATTGCAGCGCGGCTTCAAGAAGGCGGGCGCACAGACCATCGTGATGAGCCTTTGGTCGGTATCCGACGAATCCACGCAACTCCTGATGGTGGAGTTCTTTAAAAACTTGACCGCAGGGCAATCAAAACGCGCCGCCTTCCTCTCGGCTCAAAAAGTAGTACGCAAAAAATATCCCGATCCTATGGATTGGGCGGCGTTTATAATGGTGGACGCTTTTTGACGGAATCCTTGTGCTATGGTTATCCCTCAAACGGATTGCCACCCTTCTCAAAATCGGGGCGGTAATTGGAATTGCTGTTGAGTTCCTGCCACCAGCCCTTTACCAATCCTAAATCGGCAGCCGCGTCGCAGACTTTTTCGTACTCGTCGGCGGTGATGTTGCGGTTGAGGTCGGGAAGGTCAAGAGCCTTGTATTCAGGATAATATTGCGACATCAGCGAAATATGGATGTTTGGCGAAACCTCGTAGGCGATGTTTTTGAGGGCGTTGATGGAGTTTTCTACATGGTTTGGCAGCACCAAATGTCTGATTATCAAACCGCTTTCGGCGATGCCGTCATCATTTAGTACAAGGCGCGAACCTTTTTGGTAATACATCTCCTTGATTGCGGCAAGAGCCTTAGCGGGATAGTCGGGCGCGGAGGAGAGTTGTACGGCAAGAGAAGGGTCAGAATATTTGTAGTCGGGCAGGTAAATGTCCACATAACCCTCCAACTCACGTAGAGTCTCTGGGTCGTCGTAAGCATTTGTGTTATAGACGATTGTGGGATTGTAACCGCGCTTGCGCAGAAGGTCAATTATAGTCTTCATCTGAAAAACCTGATGCGTTGGCGACACAAACCCCACAGTATTGATGCCGTCGCCGTTGCATAAGAAACGCGCAATGCGAGTCGCCGCCTGTTGACAACTCGTGATTTCTTTTTTGGTAGGCTTCTGTTGGCTGATTTGATAATTTTGACAATATACACAGCGCAGGTTGCAACTACTAAAAAACACGTTGATGATGCCCTTGTCGCCGCCGAGGACGGGTTCTTCGCCCTTGTGGACGCACACGTCAGAAATATGCACGTGCGAATCGATGCCACAAACGCCCAACTTATCAGAAGACCTGTCTGCCCCGCATCTGCGCGGACACATGGTGCAATGATGAATATCCATAAAATTACGAATTATGAATTACGAATTTTGCATTATGCATTATTTTCTGGGTTGTAGCCGAAGTAATACTCGAAGTTGATGCCGGCGGGCAGGAAGTTGCGCGCGTCGCCCTTGTACTTGATGATTTCGCGGACGAGGGAACTACTGATGCTCGTGTATTCGGGCAGCGACAGGAGGAAAACCGTGTCAACCTTTGGCTTCAAAAGTCGGTTTGTAGTGGCGATGGAGCGTTCGTACTCAAAGTCGGTGGACGCACGGAGGCCTCGCAGGATGTGGAAGGCGTTGTTTTCGATACAGAAATCAGCCGTGAGGTTGCTGTACGTCTTCACCTCCACCCTACTCTCGCCGCGCATCACGTCGCGGATGAGTTCGAGGCGGCGTTCCATCGACATAAAACCCTTCTTCTCCATGTTGATGCCGACGGCTATTATTATCTTGTCAAAAATCTCCAACCCCCTCTTTATCAGGGACTCATGCCCCGCCGTAAAAGGGTCGAAGGAGCCGGGGAATACTGCTGTTCGTAATGGTCTTTCCATTTGGATAATGTATTTAAAATTTCAGTGCGCTAAGGTAAACATTTTATCGGAGGTTTTCAAAAAAAATGTTTACCTTTGCGCCACATAATTAGATACAAAAAATGATATTCTACTTCACAGGCACAGGAAACTCCCAACACGTCGCCACACGCATCGGCGAACTGCTTGGCGACAGCCATATAAAACACATCGCCGAATATTACGACGATGTGCTGAATTGCAAGGATTTTTTCATCAACGTTGACGCAGACGAACCGCTCGGATTCGTGTGTCCCGTACACTCGTGGGGCATCGCCAAGAGCATGAAACGTTTTCTTAAAAAGACCAAGATCAACTATCAGGGCAACAAGATATTTGCCATCCTCGTCTGCGGCGACAACTGCGGCAAGGCGCGGGAACAGTTGCAGGAAACACTTTGGAAACGCAGCCACTTGCGATGCGATTTCGTCTGCTCCGTCCAGATGCCCAACACATATATCGTGATGAAAGGTTTTGGCACCGACCCCGACGAACTCGCCGCCCAAAAACTCGCCGACGCCGAACAGCAACTGCCCATCATCGCCGACGCCATCATCAACAACAAGCCTTACGACCATTACGTCATAGGCACACATCCGTTCTTGAAAGGCAGGGTGGTGTATCCGCTGTTTATGGCTTTTACGCTGAGCGACAAGAAGTTCCATGCCGACTCCAACTGCATTTCGTGCGGACAGTGCGTCAAAAATTGTCCCGAACACAACATCCGCCTCAACTCCCAAAAACGTCCCGAATGGCTCGGACACTGCGTCAAGTGCCTTAGTTGCATCCACCGCTGCCCCAAACAGGCCATCCAATACGGCGACATCACACAAAAAATGGGCAGGTACTATTATAAACAATAGTAGCCCGCCCAACAATTTGGAGTGTCCCCTATCCTACCCTACTGCTGCAAATATATGCGGAGTTTCATCTCCGACTGATTGGCATATTGCGGCCAGATGCGTTCGAGAACCCTTATCATTATGAAACGTCCGTTTTGCAGACGGAATTTGTACAACTTGGTGCGTTGCAGGTCGTACACGCCCACACCGTCCATCGGCGACAAGGAACAAATGCGGTCAAACCAATTGCAATTGTTTTCGTCGCCGAGCATCGAACTACTGAAATCGTCCCAAGTGTAAATTTTGTTATGTGCAATATCATCGATGATGATGCCACATTGCGTGGATTTCCTCGGCCCGGCGTCATACTCCATCGATGGGAAAACTCGTTGGAAATACCTCTTAAGATAAGGTGCGTCCGGCGATATGAGCGCAGTGCCAAATTTGTGGTCGGCTTCCAGTTCGTTCACATACACGAGGTCAAACGAATGTTGACTATACTCGGAGTATTTATAAGTGCAGCGGTTGTCGATGTCGATGAGGCAATGTCCATTTGGCACCGACTCCACCTTCAGGTCAAACGAATCGAGTTCCGGATATATGTACCTGTAACGCAATTTACGTTTTAGAGTTACGGTGTCTTCCTCGGTGTATGCCGTATATGTTACATCATAAATAGAGTCGCGGGAGGTAACACGGAGACCTTTCCATGCCTTGTAACTCAGATTGATGACTGCGCGATGCGTGTAAGGGTCAAACTGGACGATGGTGTCGGACCACGAACTTATCGGTACAGTGTTGGTGGTAAACATAGTAAGTTCGTTGCCACTTTCGATGCGGACTTCAACATCCGCGCTCTGGATTGTAGAGAAATTGAGAATCTCGTCCGGTGCCTGCGATATGGTCATCACGGGCGGCGGCACATCTTTGTTTTTAAGGCAGCCACATACTATCGTAATGAGCATGAGGGCTGCAATTAATGCTTTGTTTTTCATTTTTATAGTGTGTTAAGTATTTTTCAGGCTGCAATATTAACAAAAAAATGCAAAATCCGTGTCAAAAAAAAGCATGATAATCGAAAAAATACCTAAAATCCTAAATCTTTTTTGTAATTTTGCAGTCGGCAATAAAATAATATTTACAGAAATGATTTACACAGCTATTTTTAATAAGCACAAGTTGATAATGCAATGCATTGAAAACTACCTCTCGTCTTGCGACGACATCAAGAACGTCCTCTCCGTATCCGACAAGGATGTCTTAATCGAGAAGATGAAGGACAGGATTATCAATGTGCTGATAATCAACTTTTTTGAGATAACGCACAATGATCTCGATATGATAATAACGCTCAGGATGAAATACCCCAAGAGCGCGATACTCGTTGTAGCCGAGTCGCAGCGCGAGGACATCGTTATCAAGACCATCAAGGCGGGTGCAAAGGGATTCCTCACCATCGACTCGGAGGCGTCGCAGCTTGTGCAGGCCATCTACACTATTCGCGGCGGACACGACTTCTACTCCGACTCGATAACGCACATCCTGCTGCAACGTTACCTCAACACCATGAATCCCGAAGGTCAGCCTTCGGAGCAGGACGAGTTTAACGACGAATCGGCGGCGTTGAGTTCGCGACAAATTGAGATTCTCAAACTTTGGGGCGACGGCCTCACCAACCAGGAGATTGCAGACAAACTCTTCATCTCTGTGCGCACCGTGGAAACCCACAAAAACCACATCATGCAGAAGCTCAACTTGAAATCGAGCGTGGATTTGATGAAGTTTGCAATCAGGAACAACATTATAAGTATTTGATAATTAAACAATTATTTAGAATGAAAAAAATCTTATTGTCATTGCTGACACTTGCAATGTACGCCATGCCGATGGCCGCCAACGCACAGGAAACTGTAACCGTGGTGGCTGTGGGCGACGTGATGCTTGGCAGCATCTTGCCAAACCGTTCTTACCTGCCGCCCGAAGGCGAGGAGAAGAAACTCTTTGACGAGGTGAAGCCTTACTTTAATGGCGACGTGGTATTTTGCAATGTGGAAGGCACTTTTACCGATGAGAAGATAGGAGCAAAACATTGCAACAACCCCTCCCAGTGCTATACTTTTGGCATGCCTACATCGTTTGCCAAGGTATATAGGGACGCGGGATTCAACCTCGTGAGCGTCGCCAACAACCACAGCGGCGATTTTAGCGACTACGGCAAGCGCAACGCCCGCCGACTTTTTGACAGTCTCGGCATCAACTGGGCTGGCTTTGTTGACAAGCCGACGGCAGAGTTCACCATCAACGGCGTCAAATACGGATTCTGCGCATTTGCACCCAATAGCGGCACTGTATCCATCAACGACATGGACGGCGCAAAAGCCATCGTCAAACGGCTCGCCGAAACCTGCGACATCGTAATAGTTTCAATGCACGCTGGCGCGGAAGGTCGTGGTTATCAGCACGTTCCAAGAACTGTGGAGCATTGTTTTGGCGAAACACGCGGCAATGTATATCTCTTTGCGCACACGATGATAGATAATGGCGCGGACATTGTACTTGGTCATGGTCCCCACGTAACACGCTGCGTGGAGGTTTACAAAAACAGGTTTATCGCGTATTCGATGGGCAACTTTGCCACTTACAGCAACGTGAGCATCACCGGCGAAAGCGGCCTCGCGCCCATCTTCCGCGTCAAGATGGACAAGACCGGCAAATTTGTCTCCGCCGAAACCATCGCAACCTACCAGGTGAAGGGTCAAGGCCCGCTCATCGACCCGCAAAAGCGCGTCATCAAGGTAATCCAAAACCTCACCGCCGCCGACATGAAGGACAATCTCCCCGACATCTCCGACGACGGACAGATTACGGAGAAGAAGTAATTATTGAAATAAAAAAACACCGCCAAGGTTTTTGGAAAACTTTGGCGGTGTTTTTTTGTTGGAGTGCAGGCGTCTCGCCTGCACATTGGCGGGCTGGAAGCCCGCACTCCATTCTTCTATTCAGGCAAATAAACGCCGAATGTAACCATCAACATGCCACTATGTGCATGGTATGCTTGGTCGAGAATCTTGTAATCTGCATTGTCGCGGAAACCGATTTCGTAATCGAGGCCTACGTATGCCGAGTTAAAGAACGTAACACCGGCACCCACCTGGATTCCCATATCAAAATTGGCGATGCCCATTCCGCCTTTGCTTCTTTTCTGAAAAACCTTCTGGTCGGTCTCCTTATTTTTTCCGGCAAAACCAAATCCGAAGTAAGGACCGGCATGGGGGTCAATCTTGATGTCGTTGGTGAGTTCGAGGTTGTACTTCAATACAATCGGCACTTCGATGTAATGCGAGTTAATCTTGTTGTCAGCATCGTCCTTGTAGTTTCTCTGCACATAGAACGCACCCGGCTGGAGACTGAGGACGTCGGCGAGTTCGAGGTTATAGACAAGACCGAGGTGAAGACCTACATTGGGTTCGTACCAATCCTTGTAGTCGCCCCTAAATTTGGCGAAGTCCATTCCAATTCTCAATCCTACCTGTGCGGTAGAAACTGTTGCGGTTATGATCATCACCGCAATTGCCATTAGAATCTTTTTCATAATTTCTTAATTTTTTTGTTGATTTTATTGAGTTATCTATCAATGCCGCAAAATTAGTAATTTTTTTTAACATCAATATTAATTTTTGGATAAATAAACAATTGGATTTTTGTGTAATTTTGCACCATGAATACTTCGGCGCAACAATACGACCGCATGATGACCGCCCCCGTCAAGCGGCTGATACCGTCGCTCGCTATCCCCACGGTGCTTAGCATGATGACGTCGGCTCTCTACAACACCGCCGACACGTGGTATGTATCGCACCTTGGCGACGCGGCGACGGCTGCCGTAGGTGTCAACTTCCCCCTCGTGGCAATCATCCAGGCTCTCGGTTTTTGGATTGGAATGGGCGCGGCAAGCAACATCTCGAGGTTTTTGGGCAAGAAGATGGTCTATAAGGCAAACATCGTGGCAATGTCGGCGGTGGTGCTGGCGATAGTGTTTGGCGTGGTGGCGATGATTGTAGGCAACTTGTTCAACAAACAGGTGGTGAGTTTCATGGGCGCAACAGAAACCATCCTGCCTTACGCCCAGGAATATTCGCGGATAATCTTTTGGGGTGCGCCGCTGTCGTGCGCCATGTTTGTCTTCAACAATTTGCTGAGGTCGCAAGGGCGGGCGTTTTTTGCGATGATTGGCATCGTGTCGGGTTCGGTAATCAACCTCGGATTGGACCCTTTCTTTATCTTCACACTCAATCTCGGCATATCTGGCGCGGCAATCTCCACGCTGCTCAGCCAGGCGATAAGTTTGTCGGTGATGTTTGTAGCATTGCGTCGGGAAGGGAGCATGATTAGGCTCAAAATCAGATACATATCCAAGATTACAGGAGTTTATCTCCTGATATTGTCCACAGGGTTGCCGTCGCTATTGAGGCAGGGTTGCAGCGCGTTGGCAACCGTACTGCTCAACCGCGCCGGTGCTTGCTATGGCGACGCGGCAGTAGCGGCAATGTCTATTGTGGGCAAGATAAGTTTTTTGGCGGGTTCTGCAGTCATTGGATTCGGACAAGGATTCCAACCCGTGGTGGGCTTTGCATACGGCGCGGGCAACTATGCAAGGGTCAAGAAGTCGTATTTCTTTTCGCTTATGGTGATGACATCGCTGTTTATCGTCAACGGCATCCTGTGCGGAATGTTCCCGGAACAGATTATGCGGCTGTTTAACGTCGAAAGTCAGGATGTTATCGCAATTGGGGCGTTCACGTTGCAGTTGTTTAGTTTCTCAATGCCGTTTCAGACGCTCGTAATCCTTGCTAACATGCTGCTTCAAGTAACGGGGCAGAAGTTGCTGGCTTCCATCACGTCGCTCATGCGGCAAGGAATTGTGTATATACCTTATATAATAGTGATGCCGCATTTTATCGGACTCCGCGCCGTGCAGACCGTCCAGCCCGTGTCAGACATTGTATCGGGAATTGTATGCGCTGTGGTAACATGGCATTTCTTCAAACACAAATTATCGGGAAAAAAGTGAAGTATTAATTAAATGCGGATGCCGATAAGTAATTGGTCGTCGAGTTGCGGGGCTTTTATCTCGGAGAGACCCGCGAGAAACGCACCTATGCGCCAATTGTCCACGGACGATTCTATAATCTTCTTCTGCGCCGGGAGGTCGAAGAACGACATCTCTGTCAAAATGTTTTGCAACTGACGCGACCCAAATTTTGTAGTGCCGTCGTCGTAGCCAAACTGGTCGGGAATACCGTCAGAAAAAGCGTAAACCATGTCGCCATTGCGGATTGTAACGCTATGGTCGGTAAAATTGTCGTCGTCCTTGCGCATGGGATTGTGGCAGATGCTCACCTTGTCGGGCTTCAACTCCTGCAACTCGCCACCGCTCACAATAATCAGCGGACGTTTTGCACCGGCATAGTCGAGAGACATCAAGTCGCGGTTGATTATCACGAGCGCAATGTCCATTCCGTCAAGGAAATACTGTTCGTCTTCGTCAAACACAAAAGACTTTACAAACGACACCTTGATTTTTGCGAGGATTTGTGCGGCGTTGCACTGCGGATGTCGCCACACAATGTCGTTGAGCATCGATATGCAATACATGCTCAGCAACGCGCCCGGCACACCGTGTCCCGTGCAGTCGGCTACCGCGAGGTACGACTGCCGCCCTATTTTGGTACACCAATAGAAGTCGCCAGACACTATGTTGAGCGGCTGCCAATAGATGAAGTTTTCGCCAACAACGTCGCAAAGTTTTTCAGACGATACCATTGCCGCCGTCTGTATGTCGCGGGCGATGGATATGGACTGCAACAAATGCGCATTGGTGGTGCTGAGGGTGTCGCGCTGCGCCATGATGATGCTGCTCTGGTGCTGAATCTCGTCGGTTTGGCTCAGGATTTCCTCGCGCTGCGTGTTGAGTTCGTTGTTTGCAGTCAATAGTTGCTCGTTGCTTGCTTTGAGTTTTGTATATAGCCGGGTGCGCATACGGAGATAGTAGAGGCTCACAATTATCACCGCAAGGCCTATTAGAAGGGCGGTAAGGATGCCGTGGCGGAGGATGGCGGTAATCTTTTGCTCTATCTTGAACTCCTCCTCGCGATATTGCGCCATGTCTTTGAGTTCGGTGATGCGCCGCTCGTAATTGCCACGCGACTCCGACTTTTCGTAGTGTATGGCAGTTTCCAAAGAGTGCCGCCTAAAATTGTCGCGGTATAGCAACCAAAAATAATCGTATGCTTCCTTATATTTTTTTTTGCCCTTGCAGTACTCAAACATCGCCATATTGTATCCGTCGTCATCGAGGAAGTTGGCGGGATCTTCGAGCAGATGCCACGCCTTGTCATAATCGCCACATACGGCGAGGTAACGCGAATAGTACGGATTGTACGCCAATTTTTCGAGTATTTTTGCATCGGCGGAGTCTATTGTTTCGCGCAAAATGTCCAAGTATTGCTTGCAATTGCGCAGATATTCGTCGCGGCGTTTGGGCATCAGTTCGATGGCATCTATGTTGCTCGTTATCATAGATATGCAATAGTTTGAGATGCCGTTGGCATCGTTGATGCCACGTATTTCGCCCATAAGACTGTTCACATAATCTATCTGTTCCAAAGCGGCAACGGTGTCGTGAAGTTTGAGGGCGTTTTTGATGATTAGCGACTGTATGGTGAGTTCCTGTTCGATGGTCTTTGTACACCCAATTTTTAGGGACGCATCTATGTCTTTTCTGAAATATTGTATCGCCGATTCGTAGAGTTCCTGGTCGATATAGGCTATCGCGATGTTGTAATATATGTCTATGAGGTTGGCGTAATCCTTGGACTCCTCCGCCACATCCTGCGCCTGCTGGATGTAGAAGAAAGAACCGTCATGGTCGCCGAGGCTGCCAAGATAGGCACTGATGTTGAGGAGCAGCACGGTCTTCGTGGCAGTCATTTTGAGCGAATCGGCTATTTCGAGACCTTTAAACGACTGGTCGAGGGCTTTGGGTATATCGCCGTTGTTGTTGGAAAAATATCCCGCATACATATAAGCGATGGCAAGGTTGCGTGCTGCGCCGCACTCGGCTGTCTTCCTTACAAAGGCATACGACAACGCTTCGGCATCCTTGTTTGACCCACAAGTGTCTATCGCCGACTTAAAAACAGCAAGCCTCGTGCTATCGTCACCGCTCTGCTCATAAATGCCATCCACTATCGCTTGAAAATCCGCCGACACCCCCTGTGCCGACACCGCATCGGGCATCAGGCATAGCAAAACAAATAATATGACTACTATTCTTTGCATTGGCAGAGCGATTCAATCCATGATTACAAAGATAAATGAAGTTTTTGTGATGCACAAAAAAATATTTGAATGCCTCAACTACAATCTGATGCCGATCATCGTCATGTCGTCCACTTGTTCCATGTCGCCTTTCCAATCCATGATGGTCTGTACGAGTTTTTTGCCGAGCATGGGCATCGGGAGTGCGGAATTTTCGATGAGGAAGGCTTCCAGGCGCATCCACTTGAACTTCTCCATGTCAGAGGAGATTTGGTCCTTGATGCCGTCGCTCATAAAAAACAGCGCGTCGCCTTTTTGGAGCGCGAAGTCCTCGCCTTGAAAGTCGTTTTCCTTTACGTAGTTGCCGATGGGCATACGATTGCCTTTGAGTTTGATGATTTCGTCTTGGCGCATGATGAAGAGCGACTGATTGGCACCGGCAAAACGCATTTTTGAATGGTCTGGCTCGATGATGCCAATGCTCATGTCCATGCCGTCAGACATAGACATAGTGTCGTCCGTCTGTTTGATGAGCGTGGTCTTGATGGTGGTGCGCATACGGTTGAGAACCATTTCCGGCAAGATTTCCTCGTCGTTGATTGCCATGGAGTTGAGAATATCCTTAACCGCGCTGATGCCAAGCATACTTAACAGCGAACCAGGTACGCCGTGTCCCGTGCAATCTGCCTCGATCACTATTTTTTTGTCGCGATACTGTGCCACATAGTACCAATCGCCCGACACGATGTTTCTCGGCAGGTAGATTACCATGCTGTCTGGGAAAAGGGCGGTGATGTTTTCTATCTGTGTAACGGCTGAGCGTTGGATGCGCCCGGCGTATTTGATGCTGTCTGTCAACTGAAGGTTTACCTCAGCGAGTTGATCTTTCTGACTGCTAAGGTCTTCGTTGATGGAACGAATTTCCTCGCTTTGGAGGACAAGGGTTTCGTTTTGGATTTTTACCTCCTCCTGCTGCATGTAAAATTCCTGCAACATCTGCGCTATCTGTCCAAACTCGTTTTTCTTTTTGGTGAGGTCGTTGATGATGGTTGGATCCGACGAGGTGAGCGATTCGGATATTTTGCCCAACGGAATGGTCATCGACCTCCGCATAAAGAGGATAAGGCTAATCATTGCCAAGACGCACAACGCCGCAAAAATACCGAATACGGGTTTCATTTCCTCGAAGAATTTTTCGATGTTGTTTTCAAAAACCGAATAAATATACACCTCACAATGGTCGGCGTAATTGTCTAAGTTTTTGAAAATCAATATGTCGTCGTCGTCATCGTCTTGTGATGGCATTTCTTGGGAATAGTTGGCATCCTTGGCACCCACAGAAACACGGTAGTCGTCTATTACAGCCTGATTGATGTCGCGGCAGAGCAAGAGGAAGCCTTTGGGAGGCAGCAGATGTTCATTGTCGGCGGAAGTGGTGATTGACGCGCCAAAAAATTCCATCAGTTTGTCAGACTTGTACATGTAAAAATTGGTGAGTCCCGTCTCCCTGAATTTCTTGGAAAACATCACAAAATCCAACGTAAAAAAGTCGAAATCTTCGTAATCTTCGGCGATTTTAGAGTAGATGCGTCTGCCGTTGTTGTCGAAGATGGCCACCATAGCCGCCTTGTACGAATCTATCATGTAGCCAAAATTGTCTTCGAGCCATGCAGAATCGGGCTGCTGAATGTCGTGGTTTTCGGTGAAATCCACAAGGTCGTCCCACGCCGAATTGTCGCGGACGGCGTTTTGGTAGTTTTCTGCCTTCGCCTTCCAAATGCGATCCGCCATCTCAGTACGTTCTTTACGAGCCAATTCCACCATGTCCTTGTGCTGCCGCGTCTGCCACATCATGTATCCGATGGTGCCAGCCGCCACGACCACAAAGGTTACTATGGTGATTGTAATAGTGTGCCTGAGTATGGTGTTAAACCGGTTTATCATTATGCTGCCCTGATGATTTACTCTGCAAAAGTATGCAAATATTATGACATTTCAGTGCAAGACACCTTATTTTTTTGTAAAAAATGTGTGGCTGCATCTTGTTTTCAAAACGCAACCACACATTATTATATAGAAGTTTTTGGGATGTTTAGACGAGTTTCATATCCTTCTTGATGGCCTCAATCTTGTCGAGGGCGGCCTTCTTGGCGTTGGGCAGGCCTTCTGCGCCACGGAAGCCTTCCTTGACTCCGAAGTAGAACTTGATTTTCGGCTCTGTGCCCGACGGACGGACGGAGATTTTGGAGCCGTCTTCGAGGAAGAACTGCAACACGTTGCTCTTGGGCAGGTCGATGGCTGTCTCTGTGCCGTTTTCGAGGTTGGACGCCTTCTGCGTGAGGTAGTCCTTGATCATCACGACGTTGGAGCCGTTGATGATTGCGGGCGGGTCGTTGCGGTAGTCGTCCATCATCTTCTGGATTTCCTCTGCGCCCGACTTGCCTTCCTTGACAACGTTTACCAATGCCTCCTGGTAGTAGCCGTACTGCAAGTAGATGTCGGTAAGGAGTTGATACATAGTCTTTCCCTTACCGGCAGCCCAAGCCGCAGCCTCAGCGATGAGCGAGCAAGCGATTACTGCGTCCTTGTCGCGTACAAATTCGCCTGCCAAGTAGCCGTAACTTTCTTCGCCGCCGCCGATGAATGTGGTCTTGCCTTCGTTTTCACGGATGATTTCAGCGATGTACTTAAAGCCCGTGAGCACGTCGTAATACTTGACGCCAAACCGTTCAGCCATTGCTTTGAGCAACTCTGTGGTTACGATGGTCTTAACGATGTACTGTTTGCCGTCGAGTTTGCCGTTTTCCTTCCATTTTGTGAGGAGGTAGTATGTGAGGATTGCGGCGGTCTGGTTGCCGTTCATCAGTACAAACTCGTTTTCGTTGTTCCTTACGGCGATGCCCACGCGGTCGGCGTCGGGGTCGGATGCCATCACGAGATCCGCGCCTTTTTCTTTGGCGAGTTTGATGGCGAGTGTGAGAGCCTCTGCGTTTTCAGGGTTGGGCGAGATTACCGTGGGAAAGTTGCCGTCGGGGATGCACTGCTCAGGCACGGTGATGATGTTTTCGAAGCCCTTCTGACGGAGGATTTCGGGAACGAGCCTTACGCCGGAGCCGTGTATCGGGGTGTAAACTATCTTGATGTCCTTGTGCTTGATGATGTCTTCCTGACTGAGTGTCAACGACTTCACCTTGTCCAAATAGATTTGGTCGAAGTCTTCGCCGAGCATCTCGATGAGGTCGGGGTTGCCCTTGAACTTGATGTCGGCAACCTTGACCTTGGCGGCCTCCTTGACGATGTTGATGTCGTGGGGCGGTACTACCTGTGCGCCGTCGTTCCAATATGCCTTGTAGCCGTTGTATTCCTTGGGGTTGTGCGATGCTGTAATCATTACGCCGCTGTTGCAGCCGAGCTGGCGGACGGCGAATGAGAGCACCGGCACGGGACGGAGCGATTCGAAGAGGTACGCCTTGATGCCGTTGGCAGAGAAGATGTCGGCGCAGGTCTTGGCGAAAAGTTGGCTGTTGTTTCGGCTGTCGTGAGCGATAACGACCTTGATGGGCTGACCTGCATACGTCTGGTTGAGGTAGTTGGCGAGACCCTGCGTCGCCATACCGACGGTGTAAATGTTCATCCTGTTGGTGCCCACGCCCATAATGCCGCGCAGACCGCCGGTGCCAAATTCGAGGCTCTTGTAGAAACTTTCGACGAGTTCCTTCTCGTCGTTTTCAATCATATTCTTCACCTGACGCTTTGTTTCCTCGTCAAAATTGTCTCCAAGCCATTCTTTGGCCCTTTCGAGAATCTGTGCATCTACTGCCATAACTGGTTGTTTTAATTGTTTTTACTGTATTAATTGTAATAATTCTAAGGGCGATGGCCCGCCCCGTTAATTAGAGTGCTAATATAGAGAAAAGTTTGCGAAACGGCAAAATTTTTTTTGGGATTTTTTTGCAGAAAAAAATATGATTTTCCTCTACAATATCCTCAACCCAAACACAATGATATCGTCTATCTGCTGATATTGTTCGCCGCGCCACTTTTCGGTGGTTTCTATCACCTTGTCGTATTGTTCGGACATTGGCAGGGTATTTATTTTGGAAAGCATCTTTGTAAAGTTGGATGTCATGAACCTCTTGCCGTGCTTGCCGCCAAACTGGTCGATAAAACCGTCTGATGTAAGATAAATGGTGTCGCCGTGCTGCAACTGAGCGGTTATCAGGCTGAACATCGGCATATCGTCGGAGGTGAAAAATGCGCCTATCGGCATCTTGTCGGCTTCCAAAGTCTTCACGCGCAGATAGCCGTCGGGGGTTTCGTCAACAATATCTTTGGACGCCATATTCTGTTCGGCAAGATGCTTCTCGTCTTTAGAATAATTGCGGACGAGGAAGCCTTGATTGTTGGCGGCGGCAAATTCCATCATCAAGGTTTTCAAGTTGATTTTAATCAACGACAAATCCATGCCTTCCTTGCGGTCGTAATTGAGGGATTTTTTCACCTCGTCGCGGAGACTATTGAGAATCTTGTCGGCGGCAAAGACCTTGCGCTCGGTGATAATCTTTGTCAACAGCGATACGCCGAGCATACTCATAAACGCGCCCGGCACACCATGTCCCGTACAGTCGGCGGCTACGGCAAACACATTGTCGCCCTCGTGATAAAACCAATAGAAATCGCCGCTCACGATGTCCCTCGGCATATACACCAAGAAATAATCGAGGTTGAGATCCTTCAAGAAGTCGGCGGGCGG
>CAMJWL010000024.1 GCA_946409405.1 uncultured Bacteroidales bacterium | reverse complement strand
AATTTTACCTTTGCACTGTGGAAATAATTGCAATTATTAAATATGACAAACATAGAATTTACAAGCGAACATCTCTCTGAGATAGCCGTAGCGGGCATCCAGGAGAAAAAAGGACAGAAAATCACCAAACTCGACATGCGCGGCATCGACGGCAGCGTGTGCGATTTCTTCGTTATCTGCCAGGCGGACAACCCACGGCAGGTGCTTGCCATCGCCGACAGCGTGGAGGATTTTGTATTTGAGAACACCAAGCAGTGGCCCTACCACAAAGAGGGCAAGGAAAACGCAGAATGGGTGCTTCTCGACTACGTGGACGTAGTGGTGCACGTTTTCTTGGACGAAAAACGCGACTTCTACAAACTCGAAAAACTGTGGGCAGACGCGCCGCGCACCGACTATCCCGACGAGCCGAAGGAGCGTTAACCCCCTCAAAAAAATCCTTCTAACAATATATGGTGTAAACTCAGACAAAAAACATGAACAACAAAAACTTCCAAAAGAACAACATAATATTTTGGATATTCGGCGTGGTGCTACTCCTGATAGGTGTGGTACAGTTTTCCGACTTCAAAGGCACGCCAAAGACCATCGATTGGAACGAACTCAAAACGATGTTGCAAAGCCGTGAGGTAGAGCGTATTGTAATCATCAACAAGGAACGCGCCAACATCATCCTCACCAAAGAGGCGTACAGCAAGAGCAAATACGCCTACTTCAAGGAAAAGAAGATTCCGATGCAGGGACCGCACTTCTATTATAATGTGTCGTCGCCCGAAATCTTCCAATCGCGTCTCGAAAGCGCGCAAAAAGACATCCCCGAAGACGAGAGGATTCTCTTTGAGAGCGACACGCAAAACAATTACGTCTATGAAATCATCAGTTGGATACTGCCATTGGTGCTGTTTTTCGGCGTGTGGATATTCATCTTCAAGCGCATGGGCGGCGGTGGCGGCATATTCAACGTCGGCAAGTCGAAGGCGAAGATGTTCGACAAGGAATCGACAGCCAAGAAGGTAACATTCAACGACGTAGCCGGACTCAAAGAAGCCAAGCAGGAGGTTACGGAGATTGTTGACTTCCTCAAAAACCCCGGCAAATACACCAAACTCGGCGGCAAGATACCCAAAGGTGCTTTGCTCGTAGGCCCTCCCGGCACAGGCAAAACGCTGTTGGCAAAGGCAGTTGCGGGCGAGGCAGACGTGCCGTTCTTCTCGATGTCGGGTTCCGACTTCGTGGAGATGTTTGTGGGCGTAGGCGCATCGAGGGTGCGCGACTTGTTTAATCAAGCCAAGCAAAAAGCACCGTGCATCGTCTTCATCGACGAGATTGACGCCGTGGGACGCGCACGAAGCAGCCGCACTTTCAGCAGCAACGACGAGCGCGA
The DNA here is from genome assembly GCA_946409405.1 of uncultured Bacteroidales bacterium. Taxonomy (GTDB): domain Bacteria; phylum Bacteroidota; class Bacteroidia; order Bacteroidales; family UBA3824; genus UBA3824. Next base: position 23,844 of record CAMJWL010000024.1, on the reverse strand, counting down.
AAGCACTCTCAACCAGTTGCTTACGGAGATGGACGGTTTTGAGACCAATACCGGCATCATTATGATTGGTGCTACCAACCGCGTGGAGATTCTGGACAGCGCATTGCTCCGTGCGGGAAGGTTCGACCGTCAGATTATGATAGAACTCCCCGACCTCAACGAGCGTGGCGAGATTTTTGATGTGCATTTGAAGGGCATCAAGGTCAACAAGGCTCTCGACCTCGGATTTTTGGCGAAACAGACCCCTGGTTTTTCGGGTGCCGACATCGCCAACGTCTGCAACGAGGCGGCTCTCATCGCGGCGCGTCATAATAAGGAAGAAGTTGACAAACAGGACTTCCTCGACGCCATCGACCGCATCATTGGTGGTCTCGAAAAGAAAAACAAGATAATCACCGAGAACGAGAAGCGCACCATAGCCTATCACGAGGCGGGACACGCCACGGTAAGTTGGTTGCTTGAAAACGCGCAGCCGCTCATCAAGGTAACAATTGTTCCGCGTGGCAAGGCACTCGGCGCGGCGTGGTATCTGCCGGAGGAGCGTCAGATTACCACCAAGGAGCAGATGATAGACGAGATGTGCGCACTTGTGGGCGGACGTGCAAGCGAGGAAATCAACTTTGGCAAGATTTCGACGGGCGCGTTGAACGACCTCGAGCGTGTTACCAAATACGCATACGCGATGGTAACGTATTACGGCATGAGCGACAAGTTGGGCAACATCAGTTACTTCAACTCCTCGCAGGACGACTACAACTTCCAGAAGCCGTACAGCGAAAAGACCGCCGAACTCATTGACTCTGAGGCAAAAGCGTTGCTCGACCAAGTATATGAGCGCACCAAGCAGATTATCCTCGACAATAAGGACAAACTCGCTCAACTCGCCGAACTCCTCCTCGAACGCGAAGTAATCTTCACCGAGGACGTGGAAAACATATTCGGCAAGCGCAAATTTGCCAACAAGGAACAGGAGGAGGCTCTCTACGCCACGAGGCCGCAGACTGTGCAGCCTACACCTCCGCCATACAATCCGCAACCTAAGGACGGCGCAGAGCAACCTAAGGACGGCGCGGAGCAGGCTGATGCCAAAACTGCCGACAACAATGCAACTACAACAACGGAAGACTCGAAACCAACGGAATAATAAATAACCAAAAATCCAAAGGCTATGGAAGAATGGATAAAAATATACTCCTTCGATTCGCAGTATCAGGCTGAAATGTCGAAGGACTTGCTCGAACAAAACGACGTCAAGGCGGTGATTATCAACGCCAAAGACAGTCTTTTCCTCTTGGGCGAATACGAACTCTACGTCCACAACAGCGACGAGAAGAAGGCAATCTCCATCATCAACGAGTTTAAGGGATTGACCAAGGTGGACTCCTTCATTATGCGCGGCCCTATCGAAAGGCTCAAAGACGAACTCGAAGCCAACGACATCACCTCCGTAATCAAGGTGTGCCGCAATCCTCGCTATGTGCTCGACAATTACGAACTTTACGTTGCCAACGAGGATGTGCAGCGTGTAGTTCCCTTTATCACCGGCGAGCAACTCAAAGGATGGTCTAAGGCGCAGACCTGCACCAAGACCACTCAGACGCGGTTTAGGATAGAAATCCTCAACCACTACCACATTCCGAGCATCGTAATCAAGAAGCGCGACGCCAAGTTTATGAAGAGCGAGTTGAACATCTATGTGAAGGACGACGACCTTACCCAGGCTACCGAAATCCTCCACGACCTCAAAGGTTGGGCTAAGGTTCATACCGTGTCTTCGCAAAACATGGCGGAGGTGGTGGAGAAACAACTCGGCAAGGAAGGCATCAAGGCGATTATCGAACACCTGCCGGGCGGGTATGCAATTTTTGTGGAAGGGCCGTTCTGCGACGAGGCGAAGACCATCATCTCGCAGCAAAAATCGTGGAAACTCCTTAAAACCTACACCGACAGCATCGAAGCCCAGTATGCCGCCGGTTTGCTCGAAAATTCGGGCATAGAGGTTGTGTCTGTATATCGCGACGACATCAGGATGATGGTGGATATAGACCTGTACGTGGAGGAGTTCCAACTCGACAAGGCGACAGAAATCATCAATACAGTATTCTTAGCGACGGACGATGAGTAAAATAATGCCGAGAATCATTACGGGTTCTATTTTCTTGGTACTCGTAATTATTTCAGTATCGTTCAATCCGTGGATATTTGCCGCTCTGTTCGGATTTTTTACGGTAATAGGCATCAACGAGTTTTACAAAATGAGCGGTATGTTGGGTTTCACGCCGCAGAAGGTAACGGGCATCATAATAGGCTTCTTTACCTTCCTGTTGCTGTTCCTGTACGCGCTTGACATTCTGCCCGCCGCGTTGCTCTACATATTGCCAGTGCTGATGCTCTCGATACCCATCATCGAACTTTTTAGGCAAAAGCCCACCCCCACGTCCGACTGGGCGCAGACCCTCTTTGCGCCCATGTACATCGCGCTGCCTTTTGGCATATTGGGCAATATGCTCTTTCTGCCTGACACTCACGAATTTTCGCCAAAGATAATCCTGAGTTTCTTTGCATTCGTATGGATTTCGGACACGGGCGCGTTCTGCGTGGGTTCGCTGATAGGCAAGCACAAGTTGATACCCAAAATCTCGCCCAAAAAGACCATCGAGGGACTTCTTGGCGGCGTTACTTTTACGTTGCTCTCGTCGATACTCATATACAAGTACGTGGGAGTTTTCTCTCAGTCGCAATGGCTGATAATCAGTTTGATAACTGTGATTTTTGCCACACTCGGCGACCTCGTGGAATCTATGATTAAGCGCAATACTGGCGTCAAGGATTCGGGCAAGATTCTGCCCGGTCATGGCGGCATCCTCGACAGGTTCGACAGCACCTTCCTCGCCGTGCCGCCCGTATGGCTTGCAATAGTTTTGTTCACAAACAATTAATGCTATATCACTATCATGTCAATACACAAAGAAGGTTACGCTACGATTGCAATAGTAGTAGTGTTTGTAATAATAGTCAACATATTGGTTTTCAAGTTCCTTGCCGACTATGCGTGGCTCGCTTGGCTGTTGCAGTTAGGCTCGGTGTTCTTGCTGTTTCTGGTGTTGCAGTTTTTCCGCAACCCCGACCGCAATGTCGTTGAAAACGAATACGTTGTACTCTCGCCCGCCGACGGCAAGGTTGTAACGATAGAGGAAACCGAGGAACCCGAATATTTCAAGGACAAGAGGTTGCAGGTGTCTATCTTCATGTCGGTATGGGACGTACACGCCAACCGTTGGCCCATCGCTGGCAAGGTAACTTACTTCAAGCATCACCAGGGCAAATACCTGATGGCGGCTCACCCAAAATCTTCCACTCTCAACGAGCGCACCACCATCGCCGTCCGCACCGAAAAGGGCTACGAAATCATGTTTCGTCAGATAGCCGGCATCATGGCTCGCCGCATCGTTGCCCCCCTCCAGGAAGGCGACACCGCCAAGCAAGGTCAGCAATTTGGCTTCATCAAGTTTGGGTCGCGTGTGGATTTGTTTTTCCCGCTCGGCACCAAGGTACGTGTGCAGGTAGGCGACAAGGTGAAGGGCGGATTGGATGTGATAGCGGATGTTGCTAAGGTGTAATGAGGTATGCATAGAACCCATACATATTTTTGATTATCAACTTGTTAGGAAATATCAAATGGACATTGCATTTGCGACGTCCATTTTTTTATTATTTTTGCAAAAAAACAAACTACCGTATATGAAATACAAATTGTATATATTGGCTGTGCTGATTGCAGCCTCCGTTACACAGGCGTTGGCTCAGATAGACAACAGCGTCGCCCTCGCCCGCCAAGGCAAATATGACGAGGCGTTGCAGTGTATCAAATCAGCAGAAAATCAGGGCATTGAGCCTAAGACTGCAAAATATTTTTATGGCTGCGTATATTATCTGCAAGGCAATTGGCAGAAGGCGTTAGATTATTATACAGAGGCGATTAATCTTGCCCCGGACGATTGGCACCCTTACTTCGACAGGGCAAACACGTATATCAGACAGAACAAATTTGCACTCGCCATGCAGGACATCAACAAGGCTCTCAATCTTTCGGGCGACCATTATTTTGATGTACTCAATGCGCGTGGCGTAATGTATGGCAAATCAGGACGTTACAAGAAAGCAATGGACGATTTTAATGCTTGTATTGCCATGCAGCCGTCCAATCCTGACACTTATATTAATGTAGGCAATATGCTGATGCAGCAGAAAAAATACGCAGAGGCGGAGGAACAATACACCAAGGCTATCGAGGTGGATGCAAATAGCATAGCCGCCTACAACAACCGCGCCAACGCTCGCGAAATGCTCTTTGACCTTGATGGCGCACAGGAGGATTTTGATAAATATAACCAACTGATAATGAGATGAAAAGATTTTTGATTATAATAACCACAATCCTTATTGCTGCCACAGCCTTTGCACAGGAAAAGCCAAAAATCAAAAAGTCGGAGTTTCTTGTGGTGCCGTCTGCCGAGGCTTGGAAAAACGTGAAGCGTGGCAATAAGTATTACAAAAAAGGATGCCGAAAGAACAGGGTGGGGGCGTTTCGCCTCGCCGCTTCTTATTATGCCAATGCCTTGGACGCCAACGACTCATACGCACCGTTGCTGTATCGTCTTGGTGTGAGCGAGGTGATGATTTCTGACGACCGCCATGCGATGCGACATTTGGACGATGCCGCGTCGCTCGCGCTCAATGTCGCCGAGGATTGTCAGTATTGGCTTGCCGTAAGCAAACAGCACCTCAATATGTTTAAACAAGCCAAACGCGACTTCGACGAGTGCACTTCCTCCATGCCATCAAAGACCAAAGAACGTTTCGCCAAAGACGTGGATCTCCGCATCTCTCAGTGCGACAACGGCATACGCCTTGCCAACGCTACCGAGATGGCAAAATCTCAACCCATCAAAGGCTTCATCAACAGCAACATGCCGGAGATAGCACCTGTATTTTGCAATATGGATTCGTCCCTGTATTTTGGTGGCAAACGGCGCGATGGCAATGTAGCCCGTCGCAAACGCGGCAAGGATTACGACCCTGCCTCGGATATTTTTGCGGCTAAGGCAAGCAACGGTTCTTTTGACGAACCCAAAAACGGTGGCAAAAACATCAACAAGAAAAAATCGGAGACTCCCGCCTTTATGACCCTCTCCGGCGGCAAGATTTTTTTTGCCCGCAAAGACAAAAAAATATTCTTTTCGCACAAGAAAACAATCAATTCGCGCTGGCTCAAGCCTGAAAAATTTATTACAAAAGCCTCGTCGGTGTCTTTCTCGGAAGATTCGTCAATGGTGGTTTTTACTGTTTTCAACGGAAAAGACAAACGCAACGACATCTATTTTTGCAAACGTCTTGGCAAAAAATACGGCAATGCCAAAAGTCTTGGCGACAAAATCAATACTCAATATGACGAGATGTGGCCATGTTTTGCGCCGGGCGACACGGTGATTTACTTTGCGTCCAATGGCGCGGGCAGTGTGGGCGGCTACGACATTATGAAAACCGTATTCCGCGAGGATGGCTGGTCAGAATCCGAAAATCTCGGACTCGGCATCAATACCGGCACCGACGAAAACTACTTCCAACTTGCTCCCGGCGAAACTCGCATCGGCTATTGCTCCTCCAAACGTGAAGGTGGCAAGGGCGATTACGACATATACAAAGTGTTGCTGATGATAAGGCCGCAGGTGATATTTCCGCCGCTGCCGCCGAGAGAATTTGCCTTTGAATACGACCGCCGCTATTATGCCAGTGGCGACGGCAAGCCCAAAGAAAAACCAATAGAAAAGCCTCGCGACAACGACAGCACCGCCATGCTCCTCAAACGCCTTACCGAAGATCCAAGCGGCAAGATTGTATTAAACAATGTATTCTTCGACACCGACCGCAGCGATCTCCGCCCCGAATCATACAACGAACTCAATCATCTCGCCCAAGTTTTTGAGCAGTACCCCGACCTTGTAATTGAGGTTTCGGGACACACCGACAATCTGGGTTCTCGCGACCACAACATATCGCTTTCGCAGCAGCGCGCCAACGCCGTCCGCGATTATCTGATTAGCAACGGGGTGGGGGAGGAGCAGGTTGTTGCCAAAGGATATGGTCCCGACCAGCCACGCGATACCAACGCCACACCGCAAGGACGGCAAAACAATCGTAGGGTGGAGGCAAAGATTTTGAAGAAATAAAAGCGTTTTTCAAAAAATTTTTATTAGTTTTGCAACGTTTACAAAGTGTTATTTTGTAGAATTTGTATTACATTTTTCACAAAAAAAATTTTTTTGGAACGATTTTTGGCATTGGAAAAGTTAAAAAAGATAATTAATAAAAAACTATTATAAACATGAAAACTAAATATCTATATTCGTGCATGTTGTTGTCTCTGGTGCTTGCCTCCGGCTGCATCAAGGACGAGGGCGAACTGCTCACCATTGTGCGGACGGATGTTGACACCTCCACTGTTATTACCGAGCATCGGGGATATATGAAAGGTGTCGCCGAGAGGGACGAAATCACCACCAATTTCTTCGACAAGGTGCTTAATGGCAGCAACCAGATAGAAGAGCTCAACTGCTATACTGGTTTGAAGACCAATTTCAAAAGTCTTGACGCGGCAAGGAATGGTGGCAATGTGGTAAGAGCGGGTTATGTGTATTCTCATACCAACAAGTTGCCCGTCATCTCCGACACTAAGGATTGCAAAACAACATACGTCTCCAATCCCAATGGTTCGGGCGCAGAGGTTTCCTTTGAAGGAACGTTGACCAAACTTGATCCCAATTCCACTTACTTTGTCCGCTCGTTTGTAGTGTGCGAAGGCGACGGCAAGAGCGATTCTGTGATATACAACAATCATGTCCTCGAATACAAGACCGTGCTGCCAGAGGACGTGTGGGTGCAGAGAAACGATGCACCGTCTGATCTGTTTTCAAGGGCAGACGCTTTCTCGTGCGTTCAGGGCGAATCGGTGTATATCTATGGCGGACGCAACGGCAGCACCCGTTACAGCGACCTCTGGAGATACAATCCCAATACCGACACATGGGAGCAACTTGGCACCTTCGAGGCTAAGGCTGCGCATTATGTAGGCACGGAGAAACGCAGCAACGGCGCAATGTTTGCTTATCCCAATATTACGGCGCGTGATACGTTGCTTTACATTGTGGGCGGCGAACTTTCTTCTGGCAAATATACGGGTACGGTGTTTATTTACAGTACCGAAAGAAACCGTTTTGCCAATGCTGGCGACCATCCTAACGCCGGTACAATGTATCCTGACTACGACGAAAAAGGTATGCCGATCTATAAGACCGACGAAGAAGGCAATATTATAGAGCCTAAGACACCGAGGATGTCCAATAAGTCGCGTGCATACGTGGAGGATTTGCCTATTTACAAGAAGAGCGGCACCGGACAGAAGACCAATTATGGCCTTGCAGGAGCGGTGGCTTTCACGCTGAGCGACAATGGTTTTACCAAATATTTTATCGCCTTTGGCAAAAACGACCTTTCCACCGACGGCCAAAAGCATGTGCAGACCACCGTGTACGAATACGACGTGATGTACGACCGCACTTGCAACGGCATCAACGAACTCAGCGAGTGGGCGTGGAAGTCGGTACAGTCTGGCAACGACAAGGATATTGAGGGCTTCTACCAGCCGGTATGCGTCAAGTGTGGCGACAGGGTGGTAATCGGTTCGGGCGAAACATCCAGGACTGGCAAGGACGGCGTATCGCGCAATTTCTATACGGTGTCGTATTCCATCACGGAGCAGAGCATCAGGATGGAGGCACTGCCTACTAATGATGCATTTACGAGCGGCTTCAAGGAGCGTGCCAACGCTTCCGCCTTCTATCTCAACTACGTAAAGGACGGCGCACAGTACGACAGGTTTTATGTAGGCTGCGGCCGCACGTGCAAGGAAGAGAATTTCATCATGGAGCCAGAGCAGTTGCTCAACGATTTCTGGTGCTACGATTTCAACAGCCGCCAGTGGATTCGCAAGGCCGATTGTTCCAATGTACTCCGTCAGGGTGCCGTAGGATTCTCAGTGAAGCGCATGGATGATGTGTTTGTAAAAAAACAGTTTAGCGTCAACCTCCGAGGAATGTTCTCCTTTGGCGAAGGGTATGTACCGGGAGAAGGTTTCAACTCTCGCAAAGACAACTGGGAGTACATTCCGTAAACGCAATCCGATTTGTAAAACGATTTAAATGTTATCAACCATGAAAAAGATATCACTTATAATAATATTGGCTCTCTTTGCCATATCCTCGGCAGTGGCGCAGGTGGGAGTGGGAATGGACGGTGTCAGCAAGTCGGAATACCGCTACTGGAACTTCGTGATTGGCGTCAACGCCGGTTTTGGCGGCACATTGGGCGACAGTCGCTCCGACCTCTACCTGAAAACAAGGCAAGGCGACTTCCCGCAGGAGAAGAAGGGCTTCACTGTTACGCCGGGATACCACGTGGGTTTCTTGTACAACTACGACCTCCTCAACAACCGTATGGGCGTAGTGGCTGGCGTGGAGTTCATCAACTACGGCGTACAAAACAACTACAAGTCCACCATCAACGATTTCAAGGTGAAAGACCGTTACCGTGCGATGGGCGTGTGCGTGCCGATCCTCTACAAGTTTAGCAGCGAGGACATCTACCGCGATATGAAGTACATCTGCGTGGGCATCAAGCCCGTAATCAACTTCGCAGTGAAGCACAAGCAGATAGCCGACGGCTGGACTGCCGACAACTACGGCGGCGCGGCTGACGACAAGGACGGCTTTGCGATGGCGGCTACTGTGGGTTTCAACTACAGCATGCTCAATATCAATATCGACTACATGTTTAAGGAGTTTGTGAAGAGCGACGACTTCAAGGGACACATATTCCTTTGTGTAAGTTACAACCTGCCGATGACGCGCTGGCTCTGCATCCACAACTGGACTGCCGAGAAGATTCGCCGCAAAATCAAGGGTCGCAACGGTGGTATTTAAAAACTGTTTTCATGATAATAGATTTTTTGTGGAGGCGCTTGTGAAAATCTTTTTCGCAAGTGCCTCTTTTTCTTTTTTATTATTTCGGATAAAAAGACTAACTTTGCGACAAAATATCAAAACAAAATGGAAGTTCACGGAAGAAACGAAAAAGGTTCAATATTGAATACCATCCCGGCGGGCATCGGGGTAGGTATTGCAGTACCGTTGATAGTGTTTGTGCTGTATTGGTACGTCAAATTTTATCCCACGGTAACGCTGGGAGGCATGTTTACGCAGTTTAACGCGGAGGCAGTGATGAAGATGCTCAGCCTGTGCGCATCGCCTGTGCTGCTGGTGTTTTATTATTTTACCAGGCGCAACTGGGACAACGGAGCGAAGGGTCTCATCGTATCCGTGGTGCTGCTGCTTTTGGTAACTCTCATCGTCAAACTCTGAGCCTATGCGTATTCTGCCTACGATAATTGCGTTGCTCCTGCCGCTTACAATATTGTCGCAGGTGAAGGAGACGATACTCAACGAGCATTTCCTTGACAATAGTGTCGGCTGGCCCGAAGACATTACCAACGAGTTTTCGGCGAGCGTCAACGGCGGCACGTATTACCTGTCGCACAAGCGCGCCACTGGTTCCAAGATTTTTGACGTGCCGGTGAGGATGTTTCTTGGCGACAATTATTACATCGAGACCGAGGGCGAACTTCGTGCCGGCAGCGTGGAAAGCGGATATGGCATTGTTTGGGGTAAGGGCAAGGGCGGATATTTTACCTTTGCCATCACGGGCAGCGGAAAATTTTTTGTGCGCAAGATGAAGGCGGGACATTCTGGCTCTTTCCTGCTTGGTCCCACGCCATGCAAACATATCTACAAGGCGACGGAGGTGGACAAAAACGGCAAAAAGAAGATTGTGAAGCCCGTCAACAAACTCAGGGTGCAGTACGCCAACGACGAGATTATGTTTTTCATCAACGACAAGTACGTGGGGCATATCCCAAACGAACTATATTTTGGCAACAACGCCGGTGTAATTTTGTATGGACGTCAGGATGTGTGGATTAAAAATTTCGGGGCGTTCGGCACCAAGAGTTACGAGCGTATCAAGGGTTACAACGCTGCCATGCGCGTGATAACATACGAGATAGAGGACGGCATCGAGGAGGACGGCGAGAGGCTCGGCAACGGCAATTATAAGGCGGAACCGGGCGAGACCATCAGACTTGCCGTTACAATGAAAAACCAGGGTTTTGCCAACTGCGACGGATTGAAGGCCACCTTCTACGCTGTAAGCGGATATGTAACAGTATTAGATCAGGACGTGCCGCAGTACATCCACAATGTGGATAGAGGGCATACGCAGGTGTTCGACTTGAAATTTAAGGTGAGTGCCGCGTGCAGAGTGGGGCAGTTGAAGTTTAATGTGGATCTCACCGACAGCCTCGGTCGCCTTGCTGAGTCGGTGCCGATGACGGTGGTGCTCAATACGCCCATCCCGCCCATCAACAAGGATGGCGAGGGTAAGATTTCCTTCACCTTCAATCTTAAGGAGGCGGATTACAGCGACATCAACACGGCCTTCCCTCTCACGCTCAACAATGCCGACGAGACATACGCGGTGATAGTTGGCGTGGAGAGTTACATGCGCTTGCCAAAGGCTAAGTATGCCACCAACGACACCCGCATCTTCTACAATTACCTTGTCAAGGTGATGAACGTGCCGCGTGGCAACATCATACACGCCCTCAATCACAAGGCTACAATGAAGGACGTTGTTGACATATTCAAGATTGGCGGCGAGTTGCAGTCGAGGGCATACACCAAACACGGCTTCGACCTGATATTTTATTTTACGGGACTTGGGGCTTGCGACAATGGCGGCACCGAGCCTTGCCTGATGCTCTACGATTCCAATGCGGCGAGTCCCAAGGAGACTGGCTATCCGCTATCGTCGTTGCTAAAAGCGTTGCGCGGGTACGACGTTCATTCGTTGACGTGCCTGTTTGAGACCTCATTTGCGGGCGTTGACAGGGACGGCGTCTCATTTGTGAAAAACGACGGTGTTGTAAAACCGAGCGCGGCGTTCCCGATAGTTACCGATTCGCGCACTTGCCTGATGTATGCTTCGGGCGGCGATTTTACCAATCCCGTTGTGGATCAGACGTCGCATGGAATGTTTACGCATTACCTGCTCTCTACGTTGCAGACATACGCCAAGTCGAGAACAACGCTCGACATCAAGCATCTGTATCAGAATATATACGAGCGCATGGAGCGCGATGGCACGGCGCATGGCATCAAGGTGTTTCCGCGCATGGACTGCGTTAATGTGGATGGCATCAAATTGCTGAAATAATGCATTACGAATTAATAATCAAAAAGAGATATGAAAAAGACGTTATTATTATTGTTATTGATGATTTTTGGAGCGGCGGCAAGTGCGCAGAAGGTTGGTCTTGTGCTTAGCGGCGGCGGAGCAAAAGGACTTGCGCACATCGGCGTATTGAAGGCGTTGGAGGAAAACAACATTCCTATCGACTATGTAACAGGCACTTCGATGGGTTCTATCATCGGTGCGCTGTATGCCTTGGGCTATACTACGGACGAGATGTCGGAGTTGTTTCATTCTGAGAAGTTTTTCAATTGGCTCAACGGCGTTACCGAGAGCAAACTCAAGTATTATTATATGATGCCGGAGCCGTCGGCGGCGATGATGTCGCTCCATTTCAACAGGGACTCCACTATCAAGGTGTATCTGCCCACCAATATAGTTTCGTCTTATCAGATGGACTTTGCCTTTGAGGAGATAATGGGACCGGGCGCAGCGGCCGCCAACTACGACTTCGATTCGCTGATGGTGCCGTTTAGGTGCGCTGCGTCTGATGTCTATGCCAAAAAATCAATCATTTTCGACCACGGACACCTCTCCACGGCGGTGAGGGCGAGCATGGCGATTCCGTTGTACTTCAAGCCTGTGGTGTATAGCGACGGGTTGCTGTTTGACGGCGGCATATACAACAACTGTCCAATAGAAACTATGGAGGAGGATTTTAATCCAGATTTCATAATAGGTGTGCAGGTGTCGAGCAACAACGAGAACCCTTCCGAGGACGACATAGTGCTACAGATAGAAAACATGATTATGGACCCCAGCAACTACACCATTGAAGCCGACAAGGGTATAATGTTGCAGCCTGACGTGCTAAACCACAGCACCCTCGATTTCACCAAATGCGACGAACTCATGACCCTCGGCTACAACGAGGCGATGGCGAAGATGGACAGCCTCAAAAGCCGCATCACGCGCCGCGAATTGCCGGAAGAACGTGCCGAAAAACGCAGGGTGTTCAAGGCAAAATTGCCCAAGATGGTTTTTGGCGGTGTCAACATCTCCGGCATACGGCATCTTCACGGCAAGTATATTTCCAAATCTATCAAACGTTTTAAGAACGACACCCTGAGCCTTGACGATATGCGCAGGGAGTTTTACAAGGTGGCGGTGGATCCCACTATCGACCGTATTTACCCCACCACCACTTACAATCCTTACACGGACGACTATTCGCTCGACCTCAGCCTGAGCCGCAGCAAAAATATGAGTGCGAGACTTGGCGGCAACGTGTCCACCTCGGCATCGTGCGAGGGTTTTCTTGAATTGGCTCACCGTTTTTACGGCTATGTTCCGGTGCAGTTGAGTGCCAACGGATATTTTGGGCGGTTCTATACGTCGGGACGCATACACATGAGGGCGTATTTCCCTACCTCTTTGCCGTTGAGTCTCGAGACAGCGTTCCAGATAAGCCGTTTTGACTACATAGATGCCGACCCAGACGTATTTTTTGTGGACACGCGCAGCCCCACTTCCATCAAGAACGACGTGGAATATTACGCCAACGCCATTATTCCAGCGGGCATGTCGGGCAAATTGTTGTGCGGTCTTTCTACTGGCGTGTATGGCGAGAGTTATTATCTAAGTCCGTCGTTTGAATCGTCGTACAAAAAAGACAAGACGGTGTTCAACTATGTGGGATGGCACGTAACGTATCAGCGCAGCAGTTTGGATCGTATTGCGTATCCCACCAAAGGCGCATCGTTGCTCTTCCAAATCAAACACTCGATGGCGGGCGAATCTTTCCGCCCAGGCAGTGTGCCAGACGACATCAAGTACAAGCCGGCTTCCAAGGACAAGAGGTTTTGGGATGGCTTGTTTAGGTACGAGGATTACAATCTCAAATTCGGAAAATTTAGCGTGCCATATTCGCTGGAGATTAGTGTGAGCGACCATTCTACATTGTCTAATCCGATGGTACAGATGCTTACCACCAACGCCTACCGTCCGATAGAATACACCAAGACTATGGTTTTTGAGGATTACAGGGCTGACATCTATTCTGCGGCGAGCATCGGCTTGATGTACCGTTTTAGCGACGCCTTGTCGTGGCGTGTCAACGGCTATTACTTCCAGCCATTCCAGCAAGAACACCTGCGGGTGAAGAACGGCATGTATTTCCTCGAAAAGTACAGCGACGATTTAGACGGCTACCAGTATTTCTTCAACACGGCGTTTGTATATAACACCATGCTTGGCCCCGTGGCGTTCAACCTCCGCTACGAGCCAAACGGCAAAAGCCATATTTACTATATGTTCAATATCGGCTTCCTGATATTCAACAAGAGCTGGTGGGACAGGAATTAATTACCCACCAAAATTAAAAAAATAATGCATAATTCATAATCTTTAATCTGGTTTCTGCCAGATGGCGATTATGAATTATGCATTAAATTTAATTGTGCATTATGCATTGTTTAGAACGGGAGGTCGTCGCCGCCTTGCTGGGGCTGCTCTGCGGGACCGGTGGGCTGAGTGGGAGCGGCGGTCGTTGCCTGAGTTGCGCCAGCGGGCTGAGTTGTGCCGGGTTGTGGTGTCGTGTTGCCGGGGCGTTCTATCTTCCAACAGTTGAGCGTGTTGTACCACTTGCCCTGATATTCGCGTCCACGGATGTCAAACGACACCTTGATGTATTCGCCTACTTGAAACTGGTCTATCTGTACGCGGTCGCCATAAATATTGAATACGGCGTTGGTGGGATATTGACCAGGGATTTCGATTACGAAGTCCTGGGAAGTCCAGTTGGTTCCGTTGGCAGATACGCCGCTCCTTTTTTCGAGGAGCTGTACGAGTTTGCCTTCTACTTCTAATGATGCCATTTTATGTAGTTTAATTAGAGTTTATAATTGTTTTTTATTTCTTCTTGTCCTGCTTGATGACCTGATGGAGCGTCACGTCGAAGATGAGGACGCTGTTGCCGGGGATGTTGCCTGTGCCGCGCTGGCCGTAGCCGAGTTCTGCCGGGATGAAGATGCGCCACTTGCTGCCTACCTTCATGAGCGGGATTGTCTTGGCCCAGCCGGGGATTACGCCTCTGAGGGGGAATGTGGCAGGCTGTCCGCGCTTGATTGAGCTGTCGAACTCGGTGCCGTCGATGAGTGTGCCTACGTAGTCACATTCCACCTGGTCGTCGATTGTGGGCTGTGCGCCCGTGCCTTCTTCAAGCACGATGTATTGTACGCCGGTGGAGTCGATTACCTTGACGCCTTCTTTCTTGGCGTTTTCTTCGAGGAACTTCTTGCCTTCTTCGAGAGTCTTTTGCGCCTTGGCTTCGGCGAGCCGCTGCATTATTTTCATCAATATCTGCTGTGCCTCCATCGGCTTGAATTTCATTTGCGCCGTGTCGTTGACCGATGCGTAGAGGCCTGCTGTGAAGTTGCTGTAATTGAAGCCTTCGAGGTCGGGCATGATCTGGTCGTGTATTTGCGTGCCCATCAGGATGCCTATTGCGTAACTTGCCGAATCTACGCTTGTGTTGAATTTGGCTGTTGGCGTCTGGTTGCCGCCAGCGCACGACGAAAGCACCGTGGCTGTTGCCAATGCCGATGCTGTGAGGATTGTTTTTATGTTTTTCATTTGTGTTTTTATAGTGTATAATATAGAGTCTGTTGGATTAGTCGTCTTCCAAGTTCAAGCCGTTTAAAACGGAGTCCAGGTCGTCGGCATCGTAGTCATCTTTGATGCGGTCGATTATCTGCACGAGTTCCACGTCGAATACCAGCGTGGAGTTTGCCGGGATGATGTCGGCGGGCGAATATTCGCCGTAGCCGAGTTCAGACGGGATGTAGAGTATGTATTCCGCGCCTTCCGACATGAGTTTGAGACCTTCGGTCATGCCGGGGATGAGGCCGTCAACATTAAATTCCACGGGTTTCTCGGAGTCAAATGAACTGTCGAACACTGTGCCGTCGGCAAGTTTGCCTTCGTAGTGAACCCTCACACCGCTGGTGTCGGCGGGACGTTTGCCGTTGCCTTCCTTCACTACGCGGTATTGGAGACCCGACTCGGTTACTTTTACGTCCGGGTCTTTGGCGTTTTCGGCGAGGAATTTGCGCTCGGCGGCAAGAGCCTTCTCTTTTTCGGCGGCTTCTATTTTTTCAAAATACGACCTCACGATGTCGGTCATTGCTTCCTGCGGGATGGCGAGGGTCTTGTTGTTGGCGATGTCGCTGAACGCCTTGCCGAGGGCGTCGGCTTTAAAAGAGCCAAATCCCTGTTCGGCGAAGTTTTGCGCCATCATTACTCCCACGCAATAACTTACCGTATCTTCCGTGGTGGTCAACTTGACCTTGTTGTAGTATTTCTGTGCGGCTGCGATGTTGCTGATGCCCAATATCATAGCCACTATTATTATGATTCGTTTCATATTGTTTTGTATTATTATTGTATTGTTTTGTTAGCACACTGTCGCCAATTCTGTTTTTAGCACCGATATTGCCATGTTGATAGGCGAATTTTGGAGCGAGGCGTAGTTGTCGATTATTTTTTTGCCGAGGTCGAGGGCTTTGGCGTCCACGGGAACGTTTTGCGCGGTCTGGTTGACGAGTTGTACCATTACGTCCTTGGTATCGGTAACGGCTTTCCATGCGCTGTCGCTTACGTAGAGTTGCTGAGAGTAGTTGTGCTCAAATTCTGCGCGGATTGTGGCAAGGAGGTTGCGTTGGAGTTCGATGGCTGTCATTCCGTTTTCGGCGGTGCGGATGACGATGCTCTGAGGTTCGATGCGTTCGAGAAACAGTACCAGTCTTTCGTATGCGGCGAGACGCACTGGTAGCACTGTTTTGCTGTTGTTAATGAGTAGTTCCATACGTGAACGTTTTTCGTCGCGCTGATGAAACTGCTTGATCATCAAATAACTACACGCCAACACCACTAATGAAGGCAGGATGTATTTGAGAATTTCTAATATTTCCATTTGTTGTTTTGCTGTGTTTTTTTGTTGTCAAAATTTTCGGCATCAAAGGTAATAATTTTTTTGGGAATGGTGTATGTTTTTTGCAACAAATTTTTTCGTGGCGGACGGTTTTCTGATTGCAAAATATGGGCAAACAGATTTTGCGGAAAAAATCCATCTCAAATTTTTCTTATTTCGCTAACAAATTCCTATCTTTGGAGCGTCAAAAAAATTGCAATGAGAAACACTTATATAATAATATCGTTACTGATATGCGTGGTCGTTGGCTGTGGACCAGATAAAGACAGAGGTGCAAGCCCTAAGTTTGACATTGAGGGCGAGTTTGCAGATATGGCTGGCGACGTGGCGTATATCAAACTCGTTGAGGAAAACGGCTACGAGTTTATCGATTCGGCAAGGGTGGGGGAGGACGGCAGGTTTAGGCTCGAAGGCAATATTTCGGGTCCCGACTTTTATATCCTGCATTTCGCGTCCGACATCAGCCGTCAGATAACCTTGATTCTCGATACTGCACAGCACGTCAAACTAAGCGGACGGGCGGCGGACTTCCCCGATTGTTACGAGGTGCAAGGCTCGTCGGAGAGCGAGGGCATTTGCGGTCTGATACACAGGATTAGAGACACGAGGACGGTGAGCGATTCGTTGGGAAGGATTTTCAGAGCCAATGTCAATTCGTCTGAACTCTCCGTAATCAAGCAATCCCTCGATTCGGCGTATAACGTTGTGTATAAGCGGCAAAGGGCTTTTTCGGAAGATTTTATCAAGAAAAATCCCGATGCTTTGGCGCAGATAGTATGTCTCTCGCAATACATATCGCCAAAGATGCCGGTTTTTGACCCTCAGAAAGATTTTCACTATTATAATGGTGTGGCAGAACGACTTGTGGAGCGTTATCCCGACAATATACAGACGCGCAAATTGGTGTCGTATGTAGAGAAGACACGTCTCGCGCAAGGCATCGACTCCCATTCGCAGGGCAAAGTGGCAAAAGGCGACGATGCTCTCGACATTGCTTTGCGCACGGTGAAGGGCGATTCGGTCAAGTTGTCGTCGCTCAAAGGTAAGTACATTTTGCTCGACTTTTGGGCGTCGTGGTCGGATGTTGCAAAGGTCAACACCGAAAACATCAGCAAGGTGTATTCCAAGTACCGTTTCAGCAATTTTGCGGTCTATCAGGTCGCGCTCGAAGAGAGCAAGGACGATTGGCAGAAGGGCTTGAAGGCGCAGGGGATTACGTGGGTTTCGGTGTCTGACTTAAAACTTTGGAACTCCTCTGCGGCGGAGGCTTACGGCGTGAGGTCGCTGCCGGCAAGTTTCTTGATAAGTCCTGATTTTAAGGTGGTTGACATCAATCTTCCTGCTGAAAAACTCGACGACCGCCTCCTCGAACTCGTTGGCAAACCGGTTAAGAGGACGCAAGAGGCAAATAAAAATAATTGAATTTAAATTTAAAATTACATACTATGAAAGAGTTCTTGAAAATGACGGGCGCGGTGCTTGCCGGCCTGTTTTTGTGGGGAATCGTGCTGGTGTTCTTCATGTTTATGTTTTTTGCTATGATGCTTTCAAGTGTCGGCAAATCAGACAGCAAAGATTCTGAGGTAGTGGAAGATGGCTCGGTGCTGCGCATCAACCTGAGCGACGCTATCGAAGACCGTTCTTCGACGGATTTCAGTAGCATCTACAATTCGTTTTCGTTTGACAACGTGCAGAAACTCGGCCTCAACGAAATCAGCCGCAGTGTTTACAATGCTATCGACGACGACAAAATAGTGGGTCTGTACGTCAATTGTTCCGACTACAACATTGCTGACGTAGCCACCGCCGACGCACTCAGGCATTTGATTGTGGAGTTTAAGAAACGTTCCGGCAAGCCCGTGTACGCTTTCTCCAATAGTTTCAACAACCTCGACTACTATGTTGCAACTGCCTGCGACAGTGTGTATATGAGGACTTTTGGCGATTTTTCGCTCAGCGGACTTTGCTCGCAGTCGATGTTTTACAAGGGCGCGTTAGACAAGTTTGGCATAGAGGCGCAGGTGCTGAGGCACGGCAAGTTTAAGGCGGCTGTGGAGCCGTATTTGCAGGACAAGATGTCTGAAGCAAACCGCCTTCAAATTACCACGTATCTCAATGATATATGGAATGTTGTGGCTGAAGCCATAACGGAAAGTCGCGGCATCGATCGCGCTGCTATCGACAAGAGAGTCAATGCGCTCGATATGTATTGCAACGACGAACTCTGCATCAACGAGCATTTTGTGGACGGCGTGATTTTGGAGAGCGACTTCGACAAAAAGTTGTCGGCAAACATGGGTTCCGAAAACGACGAGAACAAGCCCAAGTACATCACCGTTGCCAAATATTTCAAGTCGCTACCGGCAACCGAGGCTTCGTCCGAAAAAATTGCCGTTATCTATGCGGGCGGCGAGATTGTGAGCGAGAGCAACGGCGAACAGTGCATCACGTCCACTGATTTGGTGGCAGACATCGAGAAAGCGAAGAATGACGACGACGTTAAGGCTGTAGTCTTGCGCGTCAATTCGCCGGGCGGCTCGGCTGTGGAGGCGGAAATCATTTACCAGGAACTTCTGAAACTCAAAGCGGAAAAGCCTTTGGTGGTTTCGATGGGCGGCTACGCGGCGTCGGGTGGTTACTACATTTCGTCGTGTGCCAATAAGATTTTTGCCGAGCCAAACACCATCACTGGTTCTATCGGCGTGTTTGGTCTTATCCTCTGTCCCCAAAAACTCCTCAACAACACTCTCGGCATCAATGTGGAGACCGTTAAGACCCACGATATGTCTGACCTGATGTCTGTGATGGAAGCAAAATCGACGTCGCAACTCGCTCTAATGCAGCGCGGTGTGGAGTACATATACGATGTTTTCCTGCAACATGTGGCAGACGGTCGCAACATGACTGTTGCTCAGGTGGATTCGATAGCGCAGGGACGAGTTTGGACGGGTACGTCGGCTCTCAACATCGGTCTTGTGGACCAACTTGGCGACCTCGAAGATGCCATCCTCTACGCCGCTCAACTTGCAAAACTCGATAGCGACTACAAGGTGAAGGAGTTTCCCGAGGAGGAGGACGACAGTTTTATGCAAATATTCTCGCAGTTGACCGGCGAGGCTGCCAAGGCGGTTATGGGCGAGGAAGTATATGCCCAGCGTCAGTTTGTGAAGGCGTTTAAACAGCGCAATGGCGTTCAGGCGTTGGCAATTAAAACTAAAATACAGTAATTATTGTTTTTTTTCAAACATACAATCAATGGAACTTAAAAGCAAGGTAAACACCTCTGGTCGCCTCATGGCGGCGGCACGTGGACTTTGGCGTGCCAACGGAATGAAAGAACAGCATTTTGGCAAGCCCATCATCGCCATCGCCAACTCTTTCACGGAGTTTGTGCCGGGACACGTACACCTCAACGAGTGCGCCCGCATCGTAAAAGAAACTGTTGAAAAACTCGGCTGTTTTGCGGCTGAGTTTAATACGATAGCCATCGACGACGGCATCGCAATGGGACACGACGGCATGTTGTACTCCCTGCCGAGCCGCGAAATCATCGCCGACAGCGTGGAGTACATGTGTCAGGCGCACAAGGCGGACGCCCTCGTCTGCATCTCCAACTGCGACAAAATCACCCCTGGCATGTTGATGGCATCCATGAGGCTCAACATCCCCACAATCTTCGTATCGGGCGGCGCAATGGAGGCAGGTCGTTACAACAACGGCAAGATAGACCTCATCGACGCTATGATTATGGGCGGCGACAACAACGTCTCCGAGGAGGAACTCGCTAAGGTAGAGAAGATTGCGTGTCCTACCTGCGGATGCTGTTCGGGCATGTTTACAGCAAATTCGATGAACTGTCTGACGGAAGCCCTTGGACTTTCGCTCCCTGGCAACGGCACTATTGTTGCCACGCACGTCAACCGTCGCCGTCTCTTTGAGGACGCGGGCAAGCGTATTGTGGAGTTGGCATACAAGTATTACCGCGACAACGATTCGTCGCTCCTGCCCAAGAGCATCGCCACAAAGGCGGCTTTCATGAATTCTATGGCTCTCGACATCGCGATGGGCGGCTCTACGAATACAGTATTGCACCTTTTGGCTGTTGCTCAGGAGGCTGGCGTAGATTTCAAGATGAAGGACATCGACGAACTCAGCCGCCGCGTTTCGTGCATTTGCAAGGTTGCCCCCAATACGCATGATTATCATATTGAGGAAGTTAACCGTGCGGGCGGTGTACTCAACATCCTCGGCGAGTTGGCTAAGAAAAACCTCCTCGACCTCTCCTGCAAGCGCACTGACGGCTTGACTCTCGGCGAGGCCATCGACAAATATTCCATCACAAAACCGCAAGTCGATCCCGAGGCTCAGCGCATCTACTCGTCGGCGGCATCGGGCAAGATTGGTCTCTTAAAGGTGGCAAGTCAAGACACCCGTTGGGAATCACTCGACACCAACCGCGAGAGCGGCTGCATCCGCGACATGGAACACGCCTATACCAAGGATGGTGGCATTGCAGTTCTCTTTGGTAACATTGCCAAAGACGGTTGCGTGGTAAAGACTGCTGGCGTAAGCGAGAAGATTTTCAAATTCTCTGGCACGGCTAAGGTTTATGATTCACAGGAACAGGCAGTTGCAGCCATCCTTGGCGACAAGGTTCAGGCTGGCGACGTGGTTGTCATCAAATACGAAGGTCCCAAGGGCGGTCCCGGTATGCAGGAAATGCTTTACCCGACTTCTTACTTGAAATCCAAGCACTTGGGCGAGAAATGCGCACTCATCACGGATGGTCGTTTCTCTGGCGGCACATCGGGTCTGTCGGTAGGACATGTTAGTCCCGAGGCTGCGTCGCACGGTGCTTTTGCACTCATCGAGGACGGCGATGTCATCGAGTTTGACATCCTTGCCCGCAGCGTCAATCTGAAGGTTTCGGACGAAGAACTTTCCCGCCGCCGCGCCGCAATGGATGCCGACCCGAATGGTTACAAGCCCAAACGCGACCGCGTGGTCAGCAAGGCTTTGCAACTCTACGCCGCACACGCCGAAAGCGCAGATAAAGGCGCGGTAAGGGTGCTGTAAGGATTGATTCTTTTGGGGTAATATATTTTAGGGTAGCCCTCACGGACTACCCTTTGTTGTGTCGCAACGTTGGTGCTATGAGGAAAACAAATCCTCCAACAACACCTCATTATTCACTACCCACGAGTGAGCGTTCTTTTTGACACCAAAGGTTGTGATGAAGGTTAGTTGCAGCGATTGGGTGCGGGTCAGGTATTTGCGTCGGAATAGGTCGATGCGGTTGCGGAGTGTGCGCTCGTAGTCGGCGGAGATTTCGTAGTCGTTGATGGAGAATTTAATTTCACAAAGATTGATTGTGTTGTCTTTTCGGCTGATAATCAGGTCAATCTGTGTTCCTTGCAAGTTGTCGTCGGCAGGGATGCGGCACGAAAATTCTTCCGAAATGACACCCGAAATGCCAAGTTTTTGCTTGATTTGACCAATGTGTTGCAATACCAACACCTCGAATGTAAATCCTGCCCACGAATAGAAAACTCCTGTACCTTGGATTTCTGTCCAATAACGGCGTTCACGGATTGAAAGTCCGCTTTTGAACCTGAAATAAAACAGGGTGTAGAAGTCGATGAGTTGGTAAGTGATGTCGCGCAACGAGTTGCCCATCTGACGGTAAGAGCGGATAAAACCGCAAGATTCGAGGTTTTTGAGAATCTGAGACAACGTTCCGCCGGTCTTGATGCCTGTCATTGCGCTGATGTCGTTACGGGTGAACCCTGACGAGTTTTTTGACAACGCTTCCACTACTTTGGTATAGTCGGTAGAATTGCTGAACAGCGAGGCATATAGGTTGTCGAACTCTGCATACAAGTCGCCCCTTGGGTCAAATAGCAAGAAATCAATGTTTTGCGACAAGTTCAATTCTTTCCTCAAAAGGCTGAGATAAAATGGTATGCCGCCAAAAACCATATAACATTCGGCGATTTCGTATTTTGAGAGGTTTAGACCATTGGCGGAAAGCAACACTTCTGTTTCGTGAAGGTTGAACGGCTCCAACAAAATCCGGCGCGTAATCCTGTTGTGAAGGCCTCCGTGATTGTTGATGAGTTTGTCGGTCATCCACGAAGTAGCACTGCCACAGACAATTAACACAATATCGTGCCGGTCTGAGGCGTATGTGTTCCAAAAATTTTCTAATGCAGAAATAAAGTTGGAACGCGGCGTATCGAGCCACGGCAGTTCGTCAAAAAAGACAACTTTTCTTTCCTCGTTGAGCGACGAAAGGTAGTCCATCAAGATGTCAAATGCGTCTATCCAATCTTTGACAGGACGGTCGATGGTCATTCCAAAACGCCTAAGCCGGTTGACAAAAATTCTGAGTTGTTCGTCTGTCTTGCCGTGAATGACACCCGACACCGAAAAACATATTTTGTCGTCAAAAAATTCCTTGATTAAGAATGTTTTGCCGACCCTGCGCCGTCCATATACCGCCACAAATTCCGATTTGGACGAGCAATATATGTCGTCCATCATCTTGATCTCGCGCGCCCTGCCTATGATATTCTCTTTCATAATGACCGCTGTATAAATTTTTCTGCAAATATAACACATTTGGCTGAATATGCCAACATAATCAGCCAAAAGTATCAAAAAAAACGACTTATGGCTGATTATACCCATATAATCAGCCATAATTCGTCAAAATTAACAGATATGGCTGATTATAACTCTATAATCAGCCACAAGTCTATTGCGAATATTAATCTGTTACTTGCCAAGTAGTTCCGCGTTCTTCTTCAACTTCCACTTGCGGATTTCGTTGGATCTTTCTACTGCCTCGTTGAGTTCGGCGACGTAGGTTTCGAGTTCCTTCATCGATTTGGAGACGGCAACGCGGCCCGAGCGGGCAAACTCCAAGATGCCGTAGGGACGGAGTTGGTCGCAGAGGCGTTGGGTTTCGTTGTAGTAGCCGGTCTTTTCCAATACCACATAATCCTTCTCGATGTAGATGATGCGGGCATTGGATTCGTGGATGATTTCCTCCATCGTGGTCGCGCTGTTGACGATGTTGGCGGTGGAAACCTTGTAGATTGCAATTTCCTGAGCCACAACGTCCTTGTCCTCGTAGGCAAAGGCGCGGAGCACTTCGGTGAGTTTCTCTATCTGATCCACCACCTTCTTCATGAGCGGCGGCTCACATTCGGTGGTTATCGTGAACCTGAAAATGCCGTCCACCTCCGATGGCGACGTAGTGAGCGAGTCGATGTTGAGGTGTCGGCGCGTGAATACGATTGCAATCCTATTGAGCAAACCGATTTTATCTTCCGTGAATACGATTACAGTATAACGGAGTTTGTTGTTGGGTGTATTGTCCATGTCTGATTGTTTAAAAGTCCACAATGCTTATTCGAGTACGATGTCTTCCACAGCCTTGCCGGGCTTGATGAAAGGCATTACCTTCATGTCCTTGTCAACGTCGATGG